>NZ_JAVKPK010000006.1:0-72506 GCF_031461075.1 Methanosarcina baikalica
AGAAAAAGACTCTACCCTTCGATACTCCGATTGAATCCCAAATGCAAGCTCAAGGGCTTTTTCAATAAGCTCTTCATTTCTGGACCCATAAAGATGCGGGACAAGCGAGGAAAGGATCTGGAATTTTGCATCTCCGTACTTAAGGTGGGAGGCGAAGTCAAAGATATTTTCCATAATTTCTTCTTTTCCCTTCCCTCGCAGATGACTGGCAAGCGAAGAAAGAACTATGGCTCTTTCGTCTTCATCTTGAATATTGGAGGCAGAGTAAAGGGCTTTTTCTATAAATTCTACCTTTCTTGGCTCTTCCAGAATCGGAACAAGCAGGGAAAGGACATCTGACCTTATATCTCCATATTGAATCCGGGAGGCAAAGTTAAGAGCCTTTTCCAGAATTTCTTCTTTTTCGGGCCCCTCCAGCTGAGAGACAAGCGCCAAAAGGGCCTTTGCTCTTTGAGATTCTTTTTGAATTTCAACATCTATTTGTGTAATTTCTGCAATTTTTGCCATTCGTATGGCAATGGCACTACTATCTTCAGTTATAATTCTCTGGTCAAGTTGAATGTGCTTATAATGTTGATGTGGCTTTCCGGCACTAGCATCGTTTTCGGTTGTAATTCTCAGGTCCAGAGCAGTAGTTTCAGTATCCGAAGTTTTAAACCGCTCTAAATCCTGAACAGTACTGTTTTTTGCTATTAATTTCTCAAGAAACGTATTAAATTCTTCAAGCACTTTATTTTTGTCAATTGAGTTCTGTTTTGAGCTTTGTATTATAAGCTTGACCGAGCTATCCCCAGCCATCATCCTCTGTATTGCCTCATCTTCCATAAAAGGTGAAATTTCTCTAGTTAAATCAGGGTACTTTTCAAACGATCTTAGAATCTCCTGAATAAAAACCTGCTTTACTTCCGGATCAGAAGGTGCAACCACCATATCTCCTGCGGCTTCTTTTAACTCAGAGCATTCTCTAGAACACAGTTTTTCCCACAGTTTTTTCTTAATCTCCCAAACATCAGGCCCTACTTTTTTGCCAGCTTCCTCAGCTGCTTTTTTAGATCCGATCACCAGATAAGGAATTACAGGTTCGATAGAATCTGTTACTTTTTGTGCCAGTTGCTTCATTCTTACATCCTTTTGCCGCATTGCTTCAGCCTTCTATTTAACAAAATATTATTTTTTTTATTTATAGTTTAGTTCCAAAATATACTGATAAAAGCAAGTGTAATACCTGTATCCAATTGTAGAATTCATTAACTCTAAAATCAATTGAATAATTATATCAGTTCTTAATCAAAAAATTCCGAAACAACATAGATTAGAGAATAAATAATACAACAAATATAATGAGACAAACCCTAACTTTAAAAACTTTTCTGAAATACTTAGCAACATCCACTGGACGAAGACTGAAGCATGGACGCAAGCCATCTAAAAATTGGTGTTTTTTCCAGACAGTTTATCACCTCCTTTGGAGTAAATAAGGAGTGAAGGCGATTGAGCGCCCAAAACTTTCCAGGTGACTTTACTTCTCCGGCTTAACTCCGGATTCTTTTTTACTTCCGGCTAAAATACAAAATCAATAGATATAAGAGGAGACCTGCCAGATTGAGATACAGGAAATAAAAAGGGAATAGAATAGTGGTTGGTGGAAATTCTTGAGTGAGCAACCAGGGATACATGCTAGGACTTTCAGTCAGGCCTCAGATGAGAGGATAAAGGCTGCAAGGCAGCTGGGAGCTTTTTTTGAAGTTTTTCCTGACAGAATGCAGGCTTTTGAAGATCTGTTAAGGCTTTGTTCTGATGGAAAAAGCGAAGTCCGGGAAGAAGCTGTCAACTCCCTTACAACGGTTTTTCCGAATGTGCCGGACAGGCAGCTTGCATGGGAGAGACTTGTGAACCTTACGGCTTATCCGGAAGAGACGGTAATGACGGCTGCAGTCAATGCACTGGTCAGTGTTTTTTCCCTCATGCCGGACAAAAATCGGGCATGGAAAGATCTTGTTGAGCTGATAAACTCAAAATCAAGTATGGAGGATGTGAACAGGGGAATTCTCCGCTCGCTTTCTTATTTGATACACGAAGTCCCTGATAAGCAGCAGATGTGGAAAGATCTGCTTGAGATGGCGTCTTCGGATGATTCTTATGTGCGCGAAAAGTCGGCTTCGCTTTTAAGTATGGTTTTTCCGGAACTGCCAAATGAAGGAAAAGAAGAGGCCTGGGACGAAGTACTGGAGCTGGCCACCGAATCTGTGGATGGGAAGGTTAGGGAGCAGGCTGCACGGGCTCTCGGCGCTGCTTATCCTGATATGCCGGATGAAATGAAGGACGAGACCCTGGAGACTCTGCTGGAACTTGCAGTGTCAGAAAGCCCTGAGGTTCAAAAGGAAGCACTTCTGGCTCTTCCTCCTGTTTTTTCCCATATCCCGGATAAAATAGAAGCCTGGAATGATGTACTCAGGCTTACGGGAGACGAGAGCGAACATGTACGAAAACAGGCTGTAGATGCCCTGGTTTTTATATTTCCTGACATGCCGGATAAGAACAAAGTATGGGTTGATTTCTTGAGTCTCACCAGGGAAGGGGACGAGTATGTAAGGAATGTAGCAGCTGATGCGCTAGCATCTTTATTCCCCAGCCTGGATGACAAAAGTTCACTCTGGAATGAACTTATAAAACTAACAGAGGATAAGGACGAACACGTCCGAAGAATGACTGCTGATACCCTCACCAAGGTTTTTCCGTACATGTCCTACAGGAATGAGGTATATTCTGAGCTTGTGCGCCTGGCTGAAAAAAAGGATAGCTCTGTACTCAGGAAAGTTGTAAATACGCTTGCCTCTGTTTATCCCCAGTTGTATAATAAGAACGGAGTGAGTGAAGGGGAATTGGAAGAACTGGGAAAACACAAATCGGGAGAAGAAATAAGTAAATCTGGGGAAATAAGTAAATCTGGAGAAACAAGTAAGTCTGGAGAAACAAGCAAGTCTGGAGAAACAAGCAAGTCCGAGGAAATAAGAAAGTCCGGGGAAAAAGAAGGAACTGATAATATGCAGGTTCAGGATAAGGAAACTAGAACGCCTGTTTCTTATTTCTCCGATTTTGCGGTTGATAGCAAAGAGTACATACGAAAAGATATAGCAGAGCTATTTACCAGGGCAGACTCTGGCCTTCCGGACAAAAACGAAATTATAGAAAAACTTATCAGCCTCAGTTCGGATCCGGACCCCCAGATGAGAAGAGGTTCAATAGAGTCTCTGCTTTCTGCTTATTCCCAATACGGCAAAACACAGGATATCTGGAGCGAAATTCTCAGGATGGCAGGGGAAGACGACACAGGTGCCAGAAAGAACGCTGCAGAGCTACTTCACTATATTTTTTTAGCAGATGAGGGGAAATCCGCAGTCTTTTTCGACCTGGTCAGGCTCACTGAAAGCCAGGATGTCCAGCTTCGGAAGAGAGCAGCGGAACTTCTTGCCGTCGCTTTTGCTTATTCTGAAAATAAACAGGAAGCCTGGGACGAGCTTGTGAGGCTTGCATCCGTTGAGGACCGGGAAGTCCGGAAGGAAGCCGTTCTTGCCCTGTCGTCCGGCTATACAGAGGTTCCTGATAAGGGAAAAGCCTGGAAGGACATGTTCCAGCTTTCCGGTCATAGCGATAGTTTTGTGCAGAGGGTTGCAACACGGGCGCTTGGATCTGCCTTTTTCCACGTGCCGGATAAGACACAGGCCTGGAGAGACTTGAAGGCGCTTACTGATAACCCGTACGTTTATGTCCGAAAATATGCTTTCCGCTCCCTTGGAAAAGCTTCTCTCTGGAGGGCATTAAGGGCTGAGAACGAAGCTACTTACATTTTCGGGCTGAAAGAAGCTGTCAAATACTTTAAAGAAGCAGCTGAAACATCTGTTGGCTTCCATATTCCTGAATTCTATTTCCCCTTTTATGAAGCTCTCTTATTCATTCTTTTCAGCGACAGGCCTGGCGTAGTAAAACTTGAAAGTGATAGGTACCTCTCGAAAATAACTGGTGAGATCAGGGAGCAGAAAGAAAACCACAAACTTCTTAAAATTCTTGAACAATTTGCAGGGCTTCTAAGACGCGCAGGAAATCTGACTCCAGGTGACCTGTCTGCGCAGAAGAAGCTGCTTGAAACATGTATTCTAACTTTTGATAAATTTTCAAGTCTCTTTGAGGAGATAGAGGGTGAAGCTATTCTTGCTCAAAAAACCGTGAACAAAGAAAAGATTGTGAAAAAAGATTATTCTAAACTTGGAAAGGAACTTCTTGAACGGGTCGAGAAAAAGAAGTCATCCTTGATCAAAAAATCCTGAAGAAAGAATCTTCCGCCCTGAAATGAGAAGTTTGAAAATAATGAAGAAATGCTTTATGGATCGCCACTAAGGGAAGACTCGTTTTGTTCTGATCGGATTTATTTTTGTTCTGATCGGATTTATTTTTGTTCTGATCGGATTTATTTTTGTTCTGATCGGATTTATTTTTGTTCTGATCGGATCTATATCTGATGCCGGTGTCAATACGTCTTCGAGAAATTCAGGCAAGTAAATTGTCTCTGCACCTTGGAGTTTATATTCTATCCTGCTAATTTCTCTTTCATGTACAGGGCAGAAATTGAACTGACGGATGCGGACTTTGAATTTGCAAAGCCTCCTCTTTCAAAAAAATATATTTGTCTTGTGTTCAAAAAATATCAGCTTGATTTTATCGCTTATTTTGGTGAAAATATGTTCTATGTTTCAAGGCAGAATTCGCCGCCCCTCCCTCCCTTATATCCCAGTGCACGATATCCTGAAGATATCGAACTTGTACTTGATTTCATGGCACGTGAGAGAATCCGCAGGATCAGCTGGGAGAAGGGAATGCTCTTTCGGTCCGCAGTTCCGGGACTTTCTGCTAACGGGAAGTAAGTTTATTTTAAGAAAATGAAGCCCTGAGGAACTGGGACTGAGAGCAAGGAATCCAGAGAAAAGAAGCTCGGATATATCTGTATCGAAGACAAATACCGGATTGATTTTTTCTTTTTGTTCGGGTTATTTATAGTTTCATTTCAATATAAAACATTACAAAATTTATCTTTATCGTAACTGGAGGGGTATTGAAATGATACATCAATGGGAGTATGATTCTCGCAGGCTTGATGGTTTTAACATGCCACAAATGATGAGCGAACTCGAAAGAATCGGAAACGAAGGATGGGAACTGGTTTTGATCAAGAACGATATTGATGAAGAAGGCAACGTAACTGCGATTTTCAAAAGGGAAAAGAGCGACACGATATCTATATAAAAATTCACGTTTTAATTTTACTCCCTTTTTGCTATTTTTACTTTTTTACTGCTAATTTTGAATTTTATATTAATTGTATTGTGAACTTATTTCTTATTTTTCCAGTATTTAGAAAAGCTATGCGATAAATAACAGGGAAAAATAACTACAATTTTGGAGGGAGTGGGGATATTATGGAGAACATCCCTACAATAAAAATAAAAGGCAGAAAAAATCCCGTATGCCAGAACGGGGGGCAAGGTGGTGATATAATGACGTGCGGGGAGAATTGGCAAGTCAAATACTTATAAAAACCATATCTATTGATATAAATAATATTATTCACTGATCCAGGCCTTTGCTTTATCAAATTCATTATTACTGAAAACTTTCACTTGGACAGGAATAATGAATTTAAATACGTTGACAGAATCATTTATCCAGTGAACATCAGAAATAACCGCAACTTTTTCGAATGAAAGTGTATGCCATGACACCTTTGCATCTTCTACGTAAGCATCCAGTGCATAATGCATAAAGTCCTTGTTCAATTGATAAAGCATACGAATCTTCTTGTGCCTTTGCAGTTTGTCTTTCATTGCAGGAATTAGTACAGTGTCGTAGTCTTCTCCCGTTATCGTTCCACTACCAATGATACCCAGAACATTGTCTGGCAAACCTTGCATAAGTTCCATCATAATATTTTCCTCCAAAACGAACATGAAATTCTTCGAATAACATGCACAAATAAATGAAAGTACTTTTCACCTTACCTTTTTTGAGTATTGATTTCATCGTTACCCTTAGGTAGGAAGTTTGTACTAATGACGCATATACGAGACTAACAAATATAGCTATTTTTATACATCTATCCCGCTCTTCTACAGCGTATACCATATGACTTATGCACTTGAGACACTAAATCAAATACAACAGCTTTTATGGTTAGATTTGTGTTTTAGACAATTGAATGTTTAATACTGTTGAAATCTCAGTTCAACCGCGTAAGTCCGAGTTATAATCTCCATCAATTAAGAATATTTGAAAAAAGGAGTATTTTAAGGATAGCGGAATCTATCTTTAAAATCAAAGAATAATGAATACGAAAAGTCAAAAAGAGGAATTAAATCGAGAAATTAGAGGAAAATATTTGAAAAATTCATGCGAAGAAAAACGTCAGAGGTAAAATTAAGATCCATGCTTGTCATCTCTTAAAAGCAGAGATTTCCAATACTTTAATCACGCAATTGGCCTGTCACCATGCTACTCTATATCCAAAAACCATGTCCTGACATCCTTGACACAGCCCGGAACTCTCGAATTCCCTAATAAACACTTCGGTTCTGAATTCGTCTTCGTCTACTCTATCCGCACATAATGGACATCTGCACTCTTCAACCATCGCAACTTCTCTCCCAAATTCTAATGATCTTAGAAAGCTTTTTTTCTATGTTCATATGGCTCTGTAGAAATCCTCTGAAACAAAGAATCTCCATCAATTTGAATTGAGTGGCTTGATACATTTTTATTCGTTTTCAGCCTCTTGGAACTGATTTTGAGAAGTTTACTACGCAGCCAAAACATTAATCATGCACGTGTGAAGATTATCCATATCTCCAGGCATCCCGGATATGCATCGCATTCATCCCGAGGCTTTGAGGCGGATATATATCGTTTTCTGGTGTATCTCCAATGGAGAGCACTTCCCAGGGCTCAAGCCCAAGACGGTCGAGGGCCATCCTGAAGAGTCTAGTGTCAGGTTTCTTTATACAGTGATCAGAGGACATGATTACGAAATTAAAGCGGTCATATAATCCCAGGAAGCGAAGCTCCTGTTCCGTAAAAACTCTCTGAGCATTGGAGACAATGCATTTAGGGACATTTCTGTATTTTTCGAGCAGGCGCAGGCTCTGAGGATAGGCTTCCAGTTTTTTTAAAGATGCGGTCCTGAATACTTTGGCAGTTTCAATTCCAAGCCAGTAGGGATCGATATCCATAAAAGCGTTTTCGGCACAGATCTCGGCAAAAATCTCTTCTATACGGATATCCGGGTGCCGCTGACCTGAATTGCCCAGCCTACCTATGACTTTCCATCTATATTCTTCTCTGAGTCTGTCAGGTTCGATCCGTACTCCTTGATAGATCAACCACTTGCTTACCCTTTCATTTGTTTCCCTGCTATCTTCATCAGTCTTGATATCAATGAGAGTTTTATAACAGTCAAAGACTAAACCTTTTATTTTTCCTTTTTGAAGCATAAGGATTCCCCGTTTTAATTTATCCCAAACAGTTAAGGATTTTGAATTTGCCTACAATATTTCTCAATTACTAATGAGATTAGTCTTCAGTTATATAGATGTTTTGACAATACCTATAGTAGAGCTAAATACACATATGTAGCTCCGTATTTCTATATAAATCCCCTCAGCATCAATTCTGAACTGATATATTGAAAATGAAAGGGGTTTAACCTGGAGTGGTGTTTTCATTATCATGGTGGGACCATAATGATAGAAAAGTCCACTCATGAAATGTGTAATACACCAACGATTATCTTTCAGGCGTTTATCGGGGTTCAGGAACTTCTTTTGGTTTTTAGGTGGATTTGTAGGTATCATCGAGAAGGTCGTCAGTCTTTTCCTTATATTCTTTTTTAGGGCTTATCCCAAAAGACAATTTACTCTTAATCATTAAGAATTTTCAGGATTGCTTTCATAGTCAGGACCGTGAGTGATTATTTCAAATACAATATTCAAGAAGCAAACTTTGAGTTTTAGGTTCATTTTTGGAATAACTATCCCAAAAAAATGTTCTTGACCTAATTTTGTCCTATTCTTTGTATCCTCTTCAAATTGTATGGGTAAAAGTAAATTTCACATATTTGCCGAGAATTTAAAAATTTAATTAAGTCTCAAAAACAGCCTCAAACAATGCATTTAACTTTACAACTGTATGACAAAAATATACTTTAACTTAAATTTCAAGTTTATTTGTAATATAAATATCTGACTCTGCAGACATGTAAGTTAGGACAGAAAAATTGTAATGGTTATCCCAAAGATTAAAACAAAAAAGGTAATCATTCAGCTACCTCTACTCCGAATTTATTTTTCTGCAACATTTAATGCTGATTATTTTCATTTGGTTATTATAAAAATAGCCACTCGTGTTTTAAATGAAACGTGAAGAGATTTTATATTTATACAACTCGAATTTTTAGAACATCACAAGGAACGGATGCTTCCTGTATCAAAAAGGGAGTGATATGCAGAAATTAAAACTTATGAAAATGAAACATTAAACTCAGAGGGTTATTCTGCTTCACTATCATCCTGACACAAAGGAGGCAAGCAATAAATGACAGAAAAGAATCCGAATACTGGGGAGCGGGAGCTTGTCATCACAAGAATTTTCGATAATTCACGAAAGCTCATCTTTAAGGCGTGTCCTGATCCAGAATGCGTGAAGCGCCGGTGGGGGACGAAAGACTTCACATCATCTGTTTCGAAGAAGATCATAGCAAAAGAAATGAAAAAATGCAGATTACTTAAATGCAGATTACTTGTTTGTGTGATATTTGTCGGATTATATCTCATGACGGGAGGAGGCATGGCTGAAGATACACAGAGCGAATCAGATGCCGGAATTGTAAAGACCGAAAATGGATATATTTCAGGGATAAATGAAAGCGGACTCCGGATATATCTTGGAATTCCATATGCCGCCCCTCCTACAGGTGATCTGAGGTGGAGACCTCCTGAGGCTGTAAAACCCTGGGAAGGAATTCGAAAGGCGGATAAGTTCGGGCCGACATGTCCCCAGGTAGTTGCACCTGCTTTTGGATCTGAATGGTCCCCCGGGAAAATGAGCGAGGACTGTCTGTACCTGAACGTCTGGACGCCGGCAGTGGATTCGAAAGAAAAACTGCCTGTGATGGTCTTTATCTACGGAGGGGCATACGTGCGGGGATCAAGCTCTCTTCCACTCTATAACGGAAGTGCCCTTGCAAAGAAAGGCGTCGTCGTTGTCACGCTTAATTATCGGGTCGGTGTTCTTGGATTCATGGCACATCCCCAACTGTCAAAGGAGTCACCTCACAATACTTCAGGCAACTACGCGCTCCTTGACCAGGAGGCAGCCCTGAGGTGGACCCAGAACAACATAGAAGCCTTCGGAGGAGACCCTACCCGCGTTACGATCTTCGGGGAGTCGGCAGGAGGGGCCAGTATTCTCGCTCAACTCGCTACCCAGCAGAGCAGAGGGCTCTACAGCCAGGCCATCGTAGAAAGTGGTCCCATCTGGAAGAGAGGGCCAATATTACCTGCTTATAATACAAAAGCTGAAGCCGAAGAGTACGGCCTGAAATTTGCCGAAAGCCTCGGATATTCTGGGCAGGATGCGATTCAACAGATGCGCAATAGAAGTGCTTTTGATCTGGTCAATGAAACACCATATATATTGAATTCCACATTCTGGGGTTTCCACAATGTTGGCTTCAAGCCTACTATTGATGGATGGCTGATCACAGAGGCCCCTGAAGAAATCTTCAGGCAAGGGCGGGAGAATCCAGTCCCGCTCATCATAGGGATCAATGCCGATGAAGGCACCTTACTGGCTGCGAATACAAATATGACAGTTTCTCAGTACGAGCAGTTCATACGGGACAGCTTTGGGGAAAACGCCAGCCAAATTTTAGCCAAGTACCCGGCAAGTACAAAGGAAGAAGTACAGCATCAAATGGAGAGGATCACGACAGATATCGACTTTGCTTCGGCAGCAAAGTTTGTTGCTGGGTCCATGGCCGATCTCAATCAGAGCACGTATCTGTATAAGTTCACATATGTCCTGCCCGGGCAGCCTAATGGTGCATACCATACCAGCGAACTCTACTTTGTGTTCCGGCCCAGCTATTGGAATCCGGATCCCACCAGCAGCAAGGTCTCAGATTATATGATGGATCTCTGGATCAGGTTTGCTAAGACTGGAAACCCCAATGGAGGGATCAATGTAACCTGGCCGGAGTACAACACTGAGAAAGACCAGTATCTTGATATTGGGGTGACTCCTGTGGTTAAAACCGGATATTGACAGGTCTTCATTTAGCAATCCCTTGCGGCTGTTTAAGACGGGGAAGTGCTCTGCAGACCGAGCTCCCTCCATTTTTAGGCATACCAGATCGTTGCCTAATTTCGGTCTCTTGATGGTTATTTCCTTGATCTAATTTTTGAGATTGAATTTGATATATTGTATAGGTAACGAGCAAAATATCCTATAGTGCATAAAATATTATATGCCAAAAAGGCTAAAATGGAACAAAAAATCCCGACCTCCTTATTTTTCAGAGGTAACTGGGTTGAAAAATCAACAAGTCACAAATAATTTTGATGAGATTATTGCAGACTGTAAAATGATTTTTGACGAGAAAAGAAGGTTTCATGCTAAATGGAATTTATACTGTCAAACTAAGGTTATTTGGAGAAGAGATTGCGTTCCCACCTGAAAATTCTGGAAGTCCCGAAAGGCACTTATTAGGTCTTGTTTAGGAAGAGGTTTGGTACTGGACTCACGGGTTGCGAGCTCTTAATTTTATCTCTTCACTTCTATAATATATTTTTCGGAGTAGGCGTTGAAGTATTTCTTGTGGAATAGGTCTTTGCTATGTGGTCTTGGTAGATGAGAACGCAAATTATACTATGTTCTCACCCTATATAATATTTTTAACACATAATGTTATTTCGGATATATTATGTTAGTACATACGTCTAATTTACTTTCATTGGTTTAACTTTATAGCATCAATCTATAAATCCTGCACGTAATCCTGCACGTAAATATTTGCACCTGATTTGCCCAACGTTCGGTAACAAAGAAAAACATTGACAAGCGCGGAAAAATTCACTCAAGACTCTACAACCAGCTACAACATCTCTAGTGCATCGATTCTGATATAAATCCATTTTAGATTGTTATTCCACCAAGCTTGGATCTTTGGACAATGTTTGCAGCTTGATTTCTAGAACGACTTAACCTGGTCAGATAATCTAACTCTTTTTGAGTAAATGATAATTTAGGGCGACGGCTTATACGAGGCATAAAGGTTAGTTATTGAACAATTAATATAATTATTTTATGGATTTATATCAGAATCGATGCACTAGTAACAAAGTGGATACTATAAGGTATGTTTGAACTAGATCTTTTTTTGTCTTTGATTTCCTCTCCTTTATCTGCCTCTTTTTTGTTTTTTATTTCCCCCCTCATTTACCATATTTTCTAGATGTTCGTTCATGCATATATTTATATTTGTTGTAAATGATTTAAATTGTGCATCTGTTATGTTGCCTACTGATTCCTTAAAAATCCATTGAATTGAAAAACGGTTAAAAGTCGGATCCTGGTTTTCTCTTCGGAATCGAATTTATGAGTACATGCATCTGCCATATTTTTTACTATCCTCTAAACCAAACCTGCCAGAATTTCATACCTGCACATTTGACTCCTGACAAGTATAATACTGTCGCGCTGTCAGTTGCACGAAGGCGCTGAATACTTTTGCCCTGCATGTAGATACCAGGCTTCCAGTCAGCCTCAATTTTGTGATAGTCTGATACAAGGAAAAGACTCATTGAAATGCAAGGTAGACCTGTTTACAGGATATAAAATTTAATTGATATATTTATATATTAAAAGACTCAAGAAATACCAATAACTCAGGGAATCGGGAAAGTCATCGTAACACTTATACATGTCTTACGACATTTACTCGCAGGTTCAGATGATGAAAGCAGTACTAGGCTTAGAAGACGGAACAATTATTAGGGGCACCGGTTTTGGTGCTGAAGGCACAGCTTGCGGCGAACTTGTTTTTACCACTCAATTCACGGGATATGAGGAGGCTTTAACAGACCCTTCCTACAAGGGCCAGATTTTAATGTTCACTTACCCTCTTATCGGAAACTATGGTGTCAACGGGGAGCGCGTCCAGTCCGATAACATCCATGCGGAGGGGCTTGTTGTCAGGGAAGCCTGCAAGAAACCCTATCATTACAAATCATCACGTTCTATCCATAAATTTTTAGAAGATGAAGGGAAACCAGGGATTGAAGGCGTTGACACCCGGTCGCTTACCATCGGGGCAAGGGAACGCGGGACAATGCGGGCAGCCCTTATCACCGGCAGCGACGACGGGGAAGAAGCCGTGGAAGTGGCAAGGAACTTCCCGCAGATAACGGACGAGGAACTCATATCCCTTGTAACCTGTAAAGAGCCATATTTCATTCCCGGAGCAGAAGGCGCCTGGAAAGGCATCGGCAAGCGCAAACATGCGGTTGTAGTTGACCTTGGGATAAAACGCAATATTATAAACAACCTGCACAAGCGCGGAATTGACCTCACACTGGTTCCTGCAACTACTAAACCCTCGGAAATTGCAAGCTACGAACCGGATCTTCTTTTTGTATCAAACGGGCCCGGAGACCCGGAAAAAGCAATAGACGCGATCAATGCTGTAAAGGCCTTTGCGGGCACGATTCCAGTCAGCGGGATCTGTTTCGGACACCAGATTATCTCCCTTGCAATGGGAGCAAAGACTTACAAATTGAAATTCGGGCACAGGGGAGGAAACCAGCCTGTAAAGGACCTCATTGAAAACAGGGTTTTCATAACCTCGCAGAACCACGGATATGCTGTTGATGCGGATTCCCTGGAGGGCACAGGGCTATATGTAAAGTACCTGAACGCAAACGACAAAACCGTGGAAGGTGTTTCCCACAAAGACCTGGATATTTTCAGCGTGCAGTTCCATCCTGAAGCCCAGGCAGGGCCCACGGATACAGAAGAGACGTTTTTCAGCAAAGTTGTAAAGGTCCTCGGAGGTGAAATTTAATGCCCAAACGTGAGGACATAAAGAAAGTTTTGCTTATAGGTTCAGGGCCAATCACTATCGGTCAAGCTGCAGAATTCGATTTCTCAGGCAGCCAAGCCTGCAGGTCTTTAAAAGAAGAAGGCATCCGGGTTGTGCTTGTAAACTCCAACCCTGCAACCATAATGACAGATCCGGAAATGGCTGATTCGGTCTATATCGAACCCCTTGATGCCAGAATTGTGGAAAGGATCATCGAGAAAGAGCGCCCTGACGGAATTATTGCAGGCATTGGAGGGCAGACAGGCCTGAATATTACCAGTGAACTTGCAGAAATGGGCGTTTTCGAAAAATACGGGGTGCAGATCCTTGGGACTCCTGTTGAAGCTATCAAAAATACGGAAGACAGGGAACTCTTCAAAGAGACCATGCTCAGGATAGGGGAAAAGGTTCCTTTGAGCAGGGCAGTCAATACATTAAAGGAAGCCGAAGAAGTTGTTGAGGAGCTTGGCCTTCCTCTGATCATCCGCCCGGCTTACACTCTTGGCGGGGCTGGAGGCGGAATTGCCCGCACAAAGGAAGAACTTCTTGAAATCACGGAACGCGGGCTCAGGCGCAGCCGCATTTCCCAGGTGCTCATAGAAGAAAGCGTGCTGGGCTGGGCAGAGGTCGAATATGAAGTTATGAGGGATGCAAACGATACCTGTATCGTAATCTGTAACATGGAAAATATTGACCCCATGGGCGTTCACACCGGAGAATCCGCAGTTGTTGCCCCCTCCCAGACCATGAGCGATGCAGAACACCAGATGCTCAGGAGTGCCTCAATCAAGATCATCCGCGCCCTCAAGATCGAAGGTGGGTGCAATATCCAGTATGCTTTAAAAGAAGGCGATTATCGTATTGTCGAAGTAAATCCCAGGGTTTCGAGGTCATCAGCCCTTGCGTCCAAGGCTACAGGCTATCCGATTGCCCGCGTAACCGCAAAAATTGCAATCGGAATGACTCTGGATGAAATAATAAATAACGTTACCAAGAGCACCCCTGCTTCTTTTGAGCCTGCTCTGGACTATGTAATTACAAAGATTCCCAGGTGGCCTTTTGATAAGTTCACAACCGCAGACAAGACCCTGACCACAGCAATGAAGAGCACCGGAGAAGTCATGGCAATAGGCAGGACAATTGAAGAGTCCCTGTTAAAGGCTTTCAAGTCCCTGGATATAGACAACCAGCTGGGAATAAAACACTGGGAAGAACCTGAAATCAAGACCCTCCTCAAAACCCCGACAAGCGAACGTCTTTTTGTGATCTTCCATGCGCTTGAGAAAGGCATGTCTGTAAAAGAAATTGCCGAACTTTCGAGCATCAACCCCTTCTTTATCTCAAAGATGAAAAATATCGTTGACATGGAAAAACGCATCAGGGCAGAAGAGCTTACCCCGGAATTTCTGCGCGAAGCAAAAAGGATGGGCTTCCCGGACACTCGCCTTGCAGAACTGACCGGCAAAACCATGCAGGAAATAATCGATTTCAGGCACGCAGCCGGAATTGTGGCTACATTTAAGATGGTGGATACCTGCGCAGCCGAGTTTGAGGCAGCTACTCCTTATTATTATTCCACTTACGAAGACACCTGTGAGACAAAACCGTCTGACAGGAAGAAGATCCTTATCCTTGGGGCAGGGCCTATCAGGATAGGACAGGGAATCGAATTTGACTACTGTACGGTCCATGCGGTCACTGCGCTTCGGGAAGAAGGCATCGAAACTCATATCATTAATAACAATCCTGAAACCGTGTCAACGGACTTCGACACCTCGGACAAGCTCTTTTTTGAGCCCCTAACCCTGGAATATGTCATGAACGTGATCGAGCGTGAGAGGCCTGACGGGGTCCTGGTGCAGTTCGGAGGACAGACCTCGGTGAACCTGGCTCTTCCCCTCAAAAGGGAGTTAAAGCGCAGGACAGATCTTGATACCGTAATCATGGGCACTGCCCCTGAGGATATGGACCTTGCCGAAGACAGGGAAAAGTTCTATCTGCTTATGCAGAAACTCGGCGTCCCGCAGCCTGAAGGTGGATATGCGACTTCCCAGCAGGAAGCAATCGAGGTTGCAAAACGGATCGGTTTCCCTGTACTTGTTCGCCCCTCCTACGTGCTCGGCGGGCGGGCAATGGAAATCGTCTATGACGAAATCGACCTTGAACGCTATATGAAAGAGGCAGTAAGGGTTTCTCCGGAACACCCGATCCTTATTGACGATTTCCTTGAGGCAGCCTGCGAAATCGATGTGGATGCGGTCTGTGACCAGAAAGATGTGCTTATTGGCGCAATCATGGAGCATATAGAGGAAGCGGGCATACATTCAGGGGATTCGGCCTGTGTAATTCCGACCCAGTCTCTCTCGCCTGAAGTGCTTGACCAGGTCAGGGACTACACACGAAGGATCGCTCTTGGCCTCAGGGTCAAAGGGCTGATAAACCTTCAGATGGCAGAGAAAGATGGAAAAGTCTATGTGCTTGAAGCAAACCCGCGTTCAAGCAGAACAATTCCCTTTGTCTCAAAAGCCGTAGGAATTCCGCTTGCAAAGATTGCAGCCAAAGTCATTGCAGGGCACAGCTTAAAGAGCCTGGGTTACACGGACGAGCCAAAGCCAAAACATGTTTCGGTTAAGGAAGTTCTCCTGCCTTTTGATAAACTGCCGGGTGCAGACCCTGTCCTCGGGCCGGAAATGAAAAGCACTGGAGAGGTCATGGGTATTGACTACGATTTCGGAAGGGCATACTATAAGGCAGAGCTCGCAGCCGACAACCTCCTGCCTCTTACAGGAAAAGTCTTCCTGTCAATCCGGAATGCAGATAAACTCGAGCTTGTGGAAGTGGCAAGGAAATTGCAGGCTGCAGGCCTTGAACTCATGGGCACGACGGGCACTGTGAATCACCTTGCAGAACATGGGATCTTCATGGACACTGTAAAGAAGATACATGACGGAAGCCCGAATGTCATCGACATGATGCGCAGGGACGAAGTTGACCTGATCATAAACACTCCCACAAGCAAGCAGTCGCGTAAGGACGGCTCCAGGATCAGGCGGGCAGCCGTGGACTTCAAGGTTCCCTACATCACCACAATTCAGGCAGCAGTTGCTGCAGCCGATGCTATAGAGACCATGAAAAAAGGGCAGGACCTTACGATCAAATCTATTAACGAGTATCACAAAGAGATGGAACAGGAAAGCAAAATCGAACTGGCAAAAATAGAGTAAAAAGCCAGAAAGTCCTGAACCAGAGTTTTGCGCGGATATTCCGAGCCGAAAAGGGTGGCTTTTCTTCCATCCTCATACATTTATTTCGATCCGGTATTCATTTATTTCAATTTGGAATTCATTTATTTCATTCGAAATTCATTTATTTCATTCGAAATTCATTTATTTCATTCGAAATTCATTTCAAATTTTACTCTTATTTGTGTTAATCCATAAATTTGTTTTAATCCATAAATTTGTTTTAATCCATAAGTTACAAGGGGTACTAGAAACATGGCAAAGAAAGTTGCACTTGCATATTCAGGAGGGCTTGACACCTCGGTGTGCATCCCCATCCTCAAGGAAAAATACGGGTACGACGAAGTAATTACAATTTCGGTCGACGTAGGCCAGCCTGAAGAAGAGATCAGGAAGGCGGACGTAAAAGCTGCGAAGATCAGCGACAAGCACTACACGATCGATGCAAAGGAAGAGTTCGTAAAAGATTACATCTTCCCCCTGATCAAAGCCAACGGAAATTACGAAGGCTACGTTATGGGCACCTCGGTCGCCCGCCCGCTGATTGCCAAAAAGGTGGTAGAGGCTGCCAGGAAAGAAGGAGCAATAGCCCTTGCCCACGGCTGTACCGGAAAAGGCAATGACCAGCTCCGTTTTGAAGCCGTTTTCCGCCAGACCGACATGGACGTTATCGCCCCGATGCGGGAAATGAACCTGACCCGTGAATGGGAAATCAATTACGCAAAAGAACACGGAATCCCGGTCGAAGCCACGAAATCCAAACCCTGGAGCGTTGACGAAAATATCTGGAGCCGCAGCATCGAAGGCGGCAGGCTTGAAGACCCTTCCTTTGTCCCGCCGGAAGAGATCTACGAGTGGACAAAATCCCCAGAAAATGCCCCTGACCAGCCCAGGATCCTTGATATCGCCTTTGAAGCAGGAGTCCCAATTTCCCTTGACGGCGAAAAGCTTGGCGGCTACACTCTTATTAAGAAGCTGAATGGGATTGCAGGCGAAAACGGAGTCGGCAGGACTGATATGATTGAAGACCGCGTCCTTGGCCTTAAAGCCCGCGAGAACTACGAGCACCCAGCTGCAACCGTCCTCCTTGCCGCCCACGCCGACCTGGAAAAACTCATCCTGACCCGCGGCGAACTGAAGTTCAAGAAGACCGTTGAAGAGCAGTGGTCCGAAATGGCATACGGCGGCCTTGTAGACGACCCCCTCTTTGCCGACCTCAACGCCTTTGTCGACAAGTCCCAGGAAAGGGTCACAGGCACAGTGAAAGTGAAGCTCTACAAAGGCGCCCTCACAATCCTTGCCCGCAGCTCGCCAAATGCCCTGTATTCCGAAGACATGGTTTCATTTGACAGCCAGACCCTTGACCAGAAGGATGCAGAAGGGTTTGCGAAGTACCACGGGTTCCAGGCCAGGATGTACAGGAAGGTAATGGATAAGAAGTGAAGTTGAAGTTTTAAGCTCTTTTACCTGTCCTTTTGTTTTTCAAGAAGGGCAGGGGAATTTCCTCTTTTTTTCGCTTATTTTATGGACTGGTTCTGGATTTTTGATTGTTTTTGTACCTCGGGTTCCAGAGAGATTGATCACTTTAGATCTTTTCCGGATTGCTGGAATAGGCATCTTAACGATTATTGTCACCGTGCGCAGCACGGGCTTTCCAAGTAGTAAAAAATTGACTTTTTAAATTTAATTTATCTAAAACGGATTCAATTTAGAAACTTTTTTAAATTAGAAGTTTTTAGAATTAGTGACAAGTGGTGGAGATTTTTATAATTCATGAATGACGAAAATTGGAAACGTTCATTGGAAACATTTGAAATTGCGTATTGTGAATATGCTCCTGGTGCAAGACGTAATGTTATTCAACTTTTTCCTCAAGTTACTGACAAACAGAAGGCATGGGAAGAATTAGTGGCACTAACGGCAAAAATGTTGATCAACGAAGATTATAGAGTAATATCGTGCATGCCATTAATATTTAGTTTGGCTTTTCCACATGTCCCTAATAAAGAGAAAGCGTGGTTAGATATAACTAAATTAGTTGATTTTAAGGAAAGTAAAGCAGATGAAACAGTAAAAAACTCTATGATTTCTATTTTTTCAAATTCGCCAGATAAAGAAAAAGCTTGGGCAGATTTATTACGATTTACAAGAACTACAAATAAGAATAGTTTGCGTACTGCGGCCAAAATTCTTTGTTTAAATATTGTCAGTCGTGAAGATAAACACAAAGCTTGGGAATATCTTATTCGACTCATAAAGTATGAGGAGACTGAAGTAAAAACAATTTCTGCGAGCAATATTAATTATATTTTTCCAAATGTTTGTGATAAACATACAGTTTGGGAAGATCTAATAGAATTAATCCACGATAAAAATATCCAAGTTAAAAAAGATGCTTTAAATGCAGTTGTCTCTAATTATACATTAGCTCCAGAGAAACAAAAGGTTTGGGAGTCTTTAGTTAAGTTTTCTTTTGATAAAGACAGTCAAGTTAAAACGATTGCCGCGAATGGGCTTGTAAATAATTTTTTGTATGTTCCAGATAAACAAAAAGCGTGGAACGACCTAATTAAAGTTACCTCTGGAGATTACCAAGTAAGAAGAGTTGTAGCAAATTTCTTAAAATCTGCTATTTTGACGGTAGATAATAAGGAAGCAGCTTGGGAAGATCTTCTCACGCTCTCAGCACATAAAGATATAGATGTGAGAAACCATGTATCTTCTGCTTTAGTTTTTGCTTTTCATTTAATTTCAGATAAACAAAAACTTAGTCAAGATTTACACAACTATATGAAAAATGAGGATAGAAATATAAAAGCAACTGTGACATCGATAATTAGTTTTGTTTATTCTCAACTTCCAGATCGACAACAATTTTGGGAAGAATTGATAGAACTTACAAGTGACGAAGACATTGGTGTAAGGAGAAACGCTTACTATTCTCTCGGAAAAATCTCTATATTTAAAGCGTCCCAAGCAGAGAATGAAATCGATTACAGGAGAGAATTTGAACAAGCTATAAAGTTTTTCGAAAAAACGTCACAGGAATCTACTCTTTTTAATCCATCACAATTTTGCCTGCCATTCTACCGTTCATTCTACACAATAATTTCCGACGAAAAGCAGCAGACAAAAGGTGAAGTTGACAAGTATCTTACAGAGGCTAGAATCGCGATTAAAAGGTCAAAAAACAAACAACTACTCATCGAAGCTGTAGAAAATCTAGCAAAGGCGTTAGAAGAAGTCCAAAGCCTTGAAAATAAAAGTCTTGAAAGCAAAAAAGATGAACTCAGTCTTTACATGGAATACTGTGAACAAGCTGCAGATTTAATGTCCGAAACTGAACAAACATCCCCTTATGCTACAGAGGTTTTGAGAAAAGGGCTTCCCATCCTAAACAGAAAACTAAAATCCCTTCTCAAAGAAATTAAGGAAAAAGCAAAGATTGCGTGCCAAGAATCGAAAGGTACTGCTACAGAAGAAATCACATATACTGTCAGTCGAGAAGTCCAAAGATGGGAAATCAGTAGTCAGGAAGAAATGACACAAAAAGTGGAAGGTCTTATTTTTATTTTAAAGTCTAAAATACCAGACCTTCCAAAAAACGAATACATATTTACAAAAATTGATAATATTAAAGACGAAAAAGACATTTTAAAACAATATGAAAGCTTAGAGCTTATTATTGGGTCTATACCTACAATTCAAATTTCCGGTGTAAATGTGATTGTTGACTGCGAGCAAACAAAACCTACAATTGGAATTATTACTGCGTTGCCTAAGGAATTCACTGCAGTTAAAATCCTACTTGAGAATCAAAGAACGTATAAAGTAGATGGAAAAGGTGCAGGTAGAAGATATTGTTTGGGGGAA
Organism: Methanosarcina baikalica; assembly: GCF_031461075.1. Taxonomy (NCBI): domain Archaea; kingdom Methanobacteriati; phylum Methanobacteriota; class Methanomicrobia; order Methanosarcinales; family Methanosarcinaceae; genus Methanosarcina; species Methanosarcina baikalica. Next base: position 20,296 of record NZ_JAVKPK010000006.1, read on the forward strand.
ATTGCCTCTATATATGAAGAAAAATACAATATCGTTTTATCAACAATAGGTATGGGGAATAATATTGCTGCCTCACGTGCATCTCTTCTACTCGAACATTTTCCTAAAGTAGAATCGATTATTATGGTAGGTATTGCTGGTGGAGTGCCAGATCCTAAAAATGCTGATAATCATGTTCGTTTGGGTGATATTGTTGTATCAGGTGAAAAAGGTGTTATTCAGTACGATTTTATAAAAGAGGAAAGAGAAAAGATTGAATATAAATATTCTCCAAAACCTCCAAGTGCAAGTTTACTAGAGGCGGTAAGATATCTAGAAGCAGAAGAGATTGAAGGGAATTCCCCATGGATGAATTATATTAATCAAGCTTTATCTAAACTAAAAATAATCTCCCCTTCAGGAAATCAAGATCAGTTATACGGCTATGAAAATGGGGAAATTTCTCATCCCTTCGATTCTAAAAGAACAACAGGTCAACCCCGTGTCTTTATTGGACCTATCGCTTCCGCGAATAAGCTTTTAAAAAATCCAGTTTTAAGAGACGAATTAAGAGATAAGTTCAAAGTCAAAGCCATTGAAATGGAAGCTTCTGGTATCGCTGATGCGACATGGAATCACGAAGTTGGATATCTGGTAGTAAGAGGCATCTGCGATTACTGTGATTCTCACAAAAACGATGAATGGCAGCAGTATGCAGCTGTTGTTGCTGCGGCTTATACGAGGGCTTTGATTGAGTCGATGCCGTGAAATCTGAGTTTCGGTAATTGCTGAAGGAAGTAGTCACAACATGAAAAGTAATGATAGTAATACAAATAACGAGAAAAATCAGGATTATTTAGACCTGTTTAATATTCCCTCAGAAGTCAAGGAAGCAATAAACCAGTTCCATGAAGAGATTATAAATAATGCCTCCGATACCTTGAGAGAAAATTATGAAGAAATAGAGAATTTTAAGAAAAGAGTAAATAATTTTTGGAAAAAACCTCTGGATTTACTGGATTTACTTTTGATATATTCGCGACAAATGGGATCAAAATTTAACAAGGAAATGAGAACGCCTGCAGAGAAAGAAAACGACTATGTCTTTCTGGCATTAACCAGACTTCATGCTAAAGCTTGCCTTGTTAGTCAAGAAATTGCCATATTGATGAAACATGGATATGCATCTGGTGCACATGCTCGATGGCGCAGCCTTCACGAAATCGCAGTTACTGCATTATTCATAAAAGAGCATGGTAATGAAGTGGCAGAACGATATCTCAATTATCGGTATATAGAATCCTATTATGCAATGAGACAATATAAAGTACATGCAAAGAAATTGAATTATGAGCCGCTTGAAGAAGAGGAAGAAGAAAATACTACCAGTGTAAAGAATTTTTTTGTTGAAAAGTATGGAAGCTCTTTTGAAAATCCTTATGGATGGGCTTCAAAAGAGCTTAATAAGCCCAGACCAACTTTTGCTGACATTGAAAAATCTGTTGGTGTCGACCACATGCGTCCTTATTACAAGATGGCCAGTAATGCCGTTCATGCAGATTCAAAAGGAACTTTTTTTAACATAGGATTATCTGAATCCGATAAAGAAAAGATTCTTCTTGCAGGATCAAGTGACTCAGGATTAGCTGATCCGGGTTCAGGTACGGCTGTATCGATGAATCTAATTAATTCAACTCTTATAACTTCAAGGCCAAATGCAGAAAACTTAATTCTTTTGCAGGCAACATCGATATTAGTAAATGAAATTGACGAAGCATTTTTTGAAGCACATAGATTTATTGAAGAGCAGACTGAGGGAAAAGCTCTACATATTTAAACATTAGATCTTAAACAGCCCTTCAACAGAAAAGAAACATTTTGTATATGGTTTGGGATTTACGTGAATATAATAAATATAGTAAATATGGAAAGAAAGAAATAAATAGCATTCAAATTTCGCCTAGACTTTTCATACTGCAAATCAGCTTCTTGTGTACCATAATATTCATTGTAGACATCATCTTTCAAAGATGTTTTAACATGATTATCGTAAATCCAGATACCTATTCCGTATATCATAATTAGAAAAGAAGCAGATCTAAATTTGCCTATGTCAATATCAAATAAATTGGATGCAAATGAAGATAGAAATATGAAAGTTGAAATACAGATACCAAATTTATATGGTTGATTATCAAGAAGATTATGTATATCTGTAAAGGAATCCATATAGATCTTTTACACATTAACTTAATATTTTATAAATGTTTCATTCTATTTCTAATTTTAATTAGAAAACAGTTCTCTAAAAGAAAATTGATTAATAATAAAGCCCTGTGAAGTGCCCTTTTTGAAGCTGCAAAATCACGGCGTTTTTCAATTTCACTTTTCTTAACATTATCTTAACAAACGTATTCGGGGAAGATTTCAGCAGACCGCCGACAGGAAAAATAAATTTCACTTGTCTATTTCGCAAATGGGTGTAGTTACGGAGTTATTTTCAGACCTCGGGCTCTCAAATGGCGATGGGTGAGGGCAGCCTTCTAAGGCTCCAAACTTTTTCCACGAAAAAGTTTCTATATCTAATTGATGATGTCAATTACAATTACAAACTTATGGATGAAATAAATTAAATTAGGAGTGGATAAAAATGGTAATTAAAGAAACTGATTTCAGTCGATTAAATGAAAAACTGGTTGAGAATCCATCTGCAAAATTCTTCATTTGTATGCGGAATATCCCTGTGTATGTAAAGAATGAATTGATCGTGGAATGCCCTGTACTCTCACCCAGTAGTAAGCTGGCAAATAATTATAGACTAGGTTTAATAGATCCCTGTCAATTTTATACGAACTATTATAATGAACTGAAAAATCCAATTTGTCAAGAATTAATGAAATCTATACTAAGCATATCTAAAAACGACGATATTTATATTGTAAATATTAATAAAGACGCAAGGTTATTACTGCTGGACATATTGAAAAATATAGAATAATTTTACTTGTTACTGAATAAGTGTGGGCCCTTCCAAGTTATCTGAATTGTTACTTATTTTCTTAATAAAGGTATTAGGGGAATATTCAAACAGATCCTCGGCAGGATAAATATATTAAAACTGAATTAACCTGAAGAAAAGTTCACTTTCAATCAGAAAAAGCCCTCCCCAAAAGAAAAGAATCGCTTAATCAAAAAAAGCCCTGCAAAGTGCTTCTTCTCAAGCTGCAAAAATCACGGGTTTTCAATTTCACTTTTTTTAACTTTATCTTAACAAACGTATTCGGGGAAGTTTCAAGCAGACCGCCGGCAGGAAAAATATATTTTAACTAAGCTGAATGTATAAAAGATAATTCCCAATATCGGATAGTGCAAAAATTTGCCGATACCGATATATATCAGGGGGCATATATCGGATATGTTAAATTATGGCCAATACCGATACTTCTCTGATTCAAGAAGAACTTCTTGCAAGAATAAATGAAAAAATGAAGCAGTTAAACTCCATGCGGCCTATTCCTGCAGATGCTTTAGCAAGGTTACATGAAGAAATGAGGCTGGTTCATACTTATCACTCCAATGCGATAGAAGGAAATACGTTAACACTTCAGGAGACAAAACTTGTTCTGGAAGAAGGGCTGACTATCGGCGGGAAATCGCTCAGAGAACATATTGAAGCGACCAACAACGCGAAAGCTTTTGACCGGATGGAAGAGCTGGCAAAGAAAAAATGTTCAATAGACCATGTTACAATTCAGGAGATCCATGAAATTGTAACCAGAGGCATACTTGAGGATGCCGGAAGGTACCGCACAAGAAATGTTAGAATAGCAGGTGCAGTAAAGACTCCACCTGATTGGTCGAAGATAGTAAAACTGATGGATGAACTTATCGAAAAAATAGCTGAGAGTAAAGCACATCCCATTGAAACAGCTTCCTTTCTGCATCACAGATTTGTTGAAATTCACCCTTTCAGCGATGGAAACGGACGGGTAGCCCGGCTCCTCACAAACCTGTATTTGATCTCAAGGGATTATCCTCCTGTCGTGCTCAAAAAAGAGGACAGAGGAAAATACTACAAATCCCTTAGAGCTGCAGATGCTGGAAACCTTAGACCATTTGCCAATTTCATTGCAAAAGCCGTAGATGAAAACCTGACCCTTTATCTCTCCATCTCAGGAGGAAATGACGAACTTCTGCCTCTAAAAGAACTTGTCATGGGAACTCCTTATTCTCAGGAATATCTCAGCCTGCGAGCCAGGCAGGGGCTCCTGGATGCGGTAAAAATAGGGAAAACGTGGCACAGTTCAAAACGTGCGGTTGAACAGTATCTATCAGAGCATGGGAAAAAGGATGTTTGATTTCTGTATTCTTTATACATCTATCAGGAAAAGATTTAGGCATAATGCAGGCAGAATAAATATATTTTAACTGAGTTGGGAAATGGGGAGATTTTCATTTTGAATTCGGCAGTCCAATTTATTATAGTTCCCTTGATCCATAATTCACTTGAAAAATGTAGCTTGAATCAAAAAACCTCCCCGGAGGAAAAGAATCGCTTAATCTAAAGAAGCCCTGCAAAGCGCCCCTTCTAAAGCTGCAAAAATCACGGGTTTTCAATTTCACTTTGGTTTCATAAATGTACTCGGGGTAGATTTAAGCAGACCGCCCGCAGGAAAAATATATTTCAATTGAATTGGAATAACTGAGAGGATTTCATTCCCTATGGGATCCAGTTTCAGATGGCTCCCATGAAAACAAGATTCGGTTAACAGATTTTCAACTTAATCTGAAAACAGCCCAAGAAAGAAAAAAATCAATTTTAATGAATTGGTAAAAGGCAAGAAAGTCAATTATCCACCCAGTGTGATATCTTGATCTTGATAAAACTCTAGTGCATTGAATAAATGTTCTGGCTTAAAATCTGGCCACATTTCATCAACCACATATATATCCGAATATACCGTTTGAACCGGAAGCATTCCACTGAGTCTATTTCTTCCTCCCCAACGGATAAGTAAATCTATTCTTGGAATCTCTGCTGATGCAATATTTTCTATCATTTTTTTACCATCTGAAGAGTTCTCAAATGCATATGTTAAATCCCAGTACCAACCATAATTTACCAAAAAATTTATCCTTACTTTACCTCTCCCAAATTTAGTCCTCTTTGTATATGCGAGTAACTCTTTTGGAAACATGTCCGAATTGGTATTCCCTACTACAAGAAGTTCAGCATCATGTTTGGAAAGTTCTGTAACTGACTTTATACAGGCATCTACAAACGCTTTTCTTTGAATTTGAGGCCTTTTTGTGTTATCTTGAGTGAATCCAAAAAAAGTAACTTCGCCTATTCCTATTTTTACGCATATATCATATAGCTCCAGGCCTGGAACTATTCCATGTTTATATCCTTCATGCTTTTCTAAGCCTCTGTCTAAAGCCCATCTCCTGTTTCCATCCGGTATTATAGCTATGTGTCCTGGTAGTCTTTTAAATTTAGGTATATCCAGAAAATAACCCCCTATTTCTTTGCTTACAAATGCTATAAATAATCTTCACTGAACTCGGCTAATGAATTTTATGCCTAGAATTTAGTTGGAAGTCTTAACTTTAATCAGAAAAATCTCCCCAAGAGAAAAAAAAATCGTTTAATCTAAAAAAGCCCTGCAAAGTGCTCCTTCTAAAGCTGCAAAAATCACGGGTTTTTCAATTTCATTTTTCTTAACTTTATCTAAACAAATGTATTCGGGGAAGATTTAAGCAGACCGCCGGCAGGAAAAATATATTTAAAATGAATTAACAACAGGACTGGAAATTTCGTCCTCCCTTTTTAGTAAATATAAATACTACAACCGCAGAATACTATAACATATCAAAAGGACCAGATAGAGCCTGAAAAAATACTGGAAAACCGAAAAGAAGCTGAAATCTATATCCGGAAACTCCATGAAATGTTCCCGGAGCTTAAAGAAAAAATATCACGTTGGTTATCTGGGAGTTTTTGGGTCTTACGTTCGGGGAGAACAGAAACCAGGAAGTGACCTGGATATACTCATTGAATTTTCCAGAACCCCTACAATTTTTAAATTTGTCAACCTTAAAAACTATCTTTCGGATGTTCCGGGCGTTAAGGTAGATCTGGTCATGAAGACGCGTTAAAGCCAAATATAGGCAAGCATATCTGAGTAAAGTTGAAGAAGCTGACTGAAGATTAATATTTTTAGCTTGGAGGAGGAGAAATTTGTTCTGGAATGATGTATACAAGGGCACACCGCCATGGGATCTCGATCGCCCCCAGCCCGCTTTTCAAGCTCTTATACAAAGTGGGGAGATCAAGCCCGGCCGAGCTCTGGACATAGGGTGTGGTAGGGGTGAGAATGCGATAATGCTGGCGATGAATGGCTGTGACGCCACGGGTATAGACCTTGCTGAAAATGCCATATCCGACGCAAAAACGAAAGCAATAGAGCGTCATGTTAAGCTAAATTTTGTCGTAGGAAATGTACTGCAGATGGACCGGCTTTTTACGGAAGGCGAATTCGATGTCGTTATTGATTCCGGCCTGTTTCACGTGATGATGGATGAAGAGAGACCGGTTTTTGCGCAGCAGGTACACAGGATACTCAAGAACGGAGGCAAATATTTCATGCTGTGTTTCTCTGATAAGGAACCGGGCGAATATGAACTGCCCAGAAGAGTCTCAAAGGCTGAAATAGAGAGTACTTTTTCGCCTCTTTTTAATATAATTTATATAAAAGACGTAGCTTTCGATTCGCTGCTCAATCCGAGTAGCAGAAAAGCCTACCTTTTATCGGCTACAAGAAGTTAATTAGAACAAAAAAGTATTTTCTAAAAATATCGGTAAATTGTGAAATTGATCGGCTCTTCAAATTCCTCTCCTAAATCTGCAAAAATCACGGTTTTTTAATTTCACTTTTCTTAACAAACATGTTCGGGAGAGATTTAAACAGACCGCCGGCAGGAAAAATATATTTAAAATGAATTGTCGACAAGTCCCAGGAAAGGGTCACAGGCACAGTTAAAGTCAGGATCTACAAAGGTGCCCTCACAATCCTAGCCCGCTTCTCCAGTTACTTTTTTCCCAGCAATCAAAAGGTAAACCTGCCTTAACATTCTATCGCTTGCAAAACAGAGTTTTCTTGGAAAAACCCTGATTTTTCTGAAAAAATAAGAAATGTATATATATTTTGCTTCAGTTAGTAAGACTCAAAAATATTAATTTCATACTACTGCTTGAAAAATCAGGTTCCTTGTTTTTTCCTGTAAAGTGGGGGATTAACCCCCTTATCTTTAAGAGTCAGAGGAACCTCAAGTTATACTGATCATGATTTATCTCCACCAAAATGTCTGTTAAGATTCCAGAAGGTGAGCGAAAATGAGTGAAATTGACTGGGATTCTCTCGAAGGTGCCGAAAGGTATGACCGGAACTGTGATCATCAGTTCCAGAAAGGACATGTACTGATAGAAATGATGGGAATAAAAAAAGGGGATTTCGTGCTTGATGTTGGCTGCGGAACCGGGCGGCAGGCCCTGAACGTCGCTGAAATTATTGGACCGGCTGGCCAGCTCACGGGGATCGATCCTTCTTCATATCGCATTGAGCTTGCACGAAAAAAGTTTGACGGAGATTTCTCCGGCAATGTCCATTTTCTGGTAGGACAGGCTGAAGATCTCAGAGACGTACCGGATAACTCGATAAACCATGCATATTTCTGCTCCTCATTCCACTGGGTTGATGATAAGAAAACCGCCCTTAATGAAATATATCGGGTGCTCCGGCCAGGGGGCATGGTTGGCATGACAACACTTGACAGAGACAGCCCCAACACGATGGGGGCACTTGTAGACCCCATTCTCGCAAAATATGACATCGAAAGGCGCCATGAATGGCACAGGGGTATGAAAAAAGTAACTTCACCGGAACTCCACGAGCTGCTTTCAGGAGCCGGCTTTACCAGCATCTCAATAAAGCCAAGGGCCGTCCCATGGAAGTATAATTCTCCAGAAGAGTTTTTGCAGCACCTAGAAGAGAAGGACAGCCCCGAGGGAGTGTTGAAGGGCATTCCTGACGAGATCAGAGAAAAGATGAGAAAGGAAATTACCGAAGAATTCAGGAAAGTCCAGACTCTGGAAGGCACTGGTTTTGGGAATATTACGCTGTTTGCAATTGCAACAAAAGCGAAAGAAGAGATGTGAAGGATATAAAATCAATAAACAGGGATATTTTTCAAGGTTTTTCAAGGTTTAGAGCTTATCCGAAAAGTAGTTACCTACTATAACTTTTACAATATTCAATATTCAAAACCGGAATGGATGCTCTTATATTATAGACCTTTTGTGACTTTTCAACATGCATTACCGACTTTTCGGATAGGCTCTTAATGAAGGCTTTCCTTGACCCTTAATTCACTTTAAAAACGTCGCTTTTATCAGAAATACCTCCCCCAGAGGAAGAGAATCGCTTAATCTAAAGAAGCCCTGCAAAGAGCTCCTTATAAATATGCAAAAATCACGGGTTTTTCAATTTCACTTTTCTTAACAAACGTATTCGGGGAAGATTTAAACAGACCGCCGGCAGGAAAAATATAAGCTTATCCCATAACTCAAAACTTCTTCTCCGAATCTCTAATTCGGAATAACCAATGAGTTTCTAATTATGGAAAATAATTCTGAAACTGTTATTGATTTTGAGGATAGGCTGGGTTTGGTATAAGCTCCGTAAATAGTCATGTTTGAAGTATTCTTTGTTTTAAAGATCTAAAATCCGTGAGTATAATAATGCCCACATGGTATCTGCTGTTATAATACCGATCTTTTTATCAAAGAGCGTCGTTTCCGACTTCTGTCGTGCGTATTCTTATTACATTCTCCAGTGGTAGCACGAATATCTTGCCGCTTCCGATATAGCCGTCTTTATCTTTTGATCCTTTTTCTATTGCTTCAATTGTCGTTTGCAGAACATCATCTTTCACCGCAATTTCAATTTTGATTTTATCAAGCAGGTTTACGTCGTATTTATCAGTTTTAATTCTATCAATATCCAGATGTCCTCCTTGGGCACCATATCCAGAAACAGATGACACTGTCAGTCCGTGTGCTCCAATTTTTTGAAGCTCTTTTTTGACACTTTCTAGCTTTTCCGGTCTTATCATTGCGATTACATATTTCATTTTTATCATCACTCAGCATCCGATTTCCTGTTTTATTCTATTTATAGTCTTCATATTAAAAATTAAACGATCTCTCAGAAAATTATTAATGATGTCAGTAATTTAAAGGTATTTGAGTACAAGCTTATCCAAAAACCAATCTTATTTTCAAACTATACATATAAAAAATTATTTATCAGTTCACACCTTTAAATCAAAGCTGCGCTGGCGCACCCCGCTGCAAGCAACGGGGTATGTTCGCGCCCCCGCTCCAAATTCCGTTAAAGAAGACAATAACCCTAAATAATTTAGTTTGAGCAGAAGTTAACAGCCAAAAATGGAATTGATAAATCATATTATCAACGGTTACCGGGGAAGTTTCCATCCCCGCAGCAAGCTAGCGGGGTATTCGACTGAAATTAACTCAATTTCTGAAACCAGATTTAAAGAGAATAATAGTTCTTCTGGTAATACTGAGCCCACTTATAAAATTTATCTTTGTAGATTTTTAGGTTTAAGTATCACAGGCAGATCAGATTATAAAAATTGTGACGAATTATTATTGCTTACAAATGTAGGAATGGATAATTACAGTTATTGTTATTATGCAACTGAAGAGGATATACTTCGCTCCGGAAAAATTAAAATATTAAAGTAACTCTGGAAAAGCTCAACAAATATATTAAGTGGATCTTAAGGTAGACCGCCAGCAGGAAAAATATATTTGGAGCTTATCCCAAAACCAATTTAGATCTTCAGATTAATAAAATTTCAGAACCATTTTTCATAATAGGAAACTTGATTGATAATTCGGAATTTGAAAATTAAGAGATTTGTTTTGAGTTTTGGGATCAGCTCTATGAATATAGCTAAAAATGTAAAGCGATTAGTTAACAACGGTTATCGGCGTAGTCGTCCATCCCGCAGCAAGCTGCGGGGTATTCGACTGAGATAACCACTGTGATTCCTCCAGACAGGCATTATACGAGTCAGAAGAACACAGTCATTGCGTTCATTAAACTTGCTCAAAATGTTACTCTGCATCGCATATGTTACATTCTTCGCAATTGTCACAGGTGCCAGAGTCAGCATTTTGTATTATGAAATTTTTACCTGTTCTGTCAACCACGAAATCAATACTACCATCAGAAAAGCCGGCCGCCACGTCTGGTGACATGACGATTTTAATACCATTACTGTCCGTGATTACATCATATTCATTTATATTATCAGCAACTGCTAATCCATATTTAACATCTGCACTTGATCCAGTTATATAGATCCGTATCGCTGGTTGCGCGATCCCTTCTATGTCTAATAAATATTTAAGCTCTGCAGCAGCTCTGTTTGTTATTTCTATCATTTGTATACCCCCAATTTCCATATCTAAATTGCCAATCTCTTATCATACATAAATTGGTAATTTTTTATATATAAAATTATTGAAGCTATTATATAAATATCCGGTTTTGTAATTGAGTTTATCCAAAACCAATTTTGTTACTACACCTGTATGAGTCTTCAGACTCACTTCATAATCTGAAGCTCGATTTATTGTCCATAATTTGATATTTAATAAACAATTTTGATTTTGGGATCAGCTCGTAAATTGAGTTAGTGATGAGAAAAGATTTTCATATCGTATTCGGCGGTCCAATTTCTTAAAATTCATTAGATTCAGAATCAGTTAACAGTTTCACCATAATCTGAAAACAGCACTCCAAAAGAAAAGAATCGCTTAGATAAAAAGAAGCTCCGCAAAATGCTCCTTCTAAAGCTGCAAAAATCACAGGTTTCTGGTTCTTATTTCTTAACCTTTTCTTTAACAAATCTATTCGGGGAAGATTTAGCAGACCACTGACAGAAAAAATATATTTTAACTTAATTGAAAAAGGGGAAATACTGTCGGTTTGTATTTGAGATCCCGCTTTCGGATATATTCTAAAATCAGGATACACACGAAAAACAAGTGGTTGAACCCAGAGAAGTCTTACTTCAAAAGAGCTTCGGATTCTTCCACAGTCAGTCCTGAAGCTTTTATCAAATTCCTTAAAAGGCCCGGCTTCAGTTCTTTGTGCTTCGGGACAGTCAGCGTAACTTTTGAACCTTCTTTTCTCAGAACAACGTGACTTCCTACCTGCCGGTGAGGGAGCCAGCCAACTTTGGAAAAGGCTTTAATTGCCTGCATCCCGGAAATTACAGGAAGTCCAGACATTCAAGCAACCACATCAACTACTCTGCAGGAGGATTTCCCAATGCATTCCTGCAGTTCGTCTTCTGCCAGAGATTCCAGGGAGGCTTGAATCGCTTCTTTAATATTTTCAATAGCTTCTTCTACTGTATCTCCCTGAGAAAAACAGCCTGGCAAACCTGGGCAGCTGGCAACAAATCCCCCAATTTCTTCATCTTCCTCAAGGATAATTTTGAACCGCATAAGACCGATTATAAGGCTTTTTGCTTAAATTTGTATGGGTGAAAGGATTTAACATTTGGATAGATTACATGAAAACAGAATTCAGTTGACAGTTTTCACTTAAATCTGAAAGCCGCCCCCAAAAGAAAAGAATCACTTTAATCTATACAGCTCTGCAAAGTGCCCCTTCTAAATCTGCAAAAATCACGGGTTTTTGGTTCTTATTTCTTAACCCTTTTCTTAACAAACGTATTCGGGGAAGATTCAAGCAGACAGCCGGCAGAAAAAATATATTTTAACTGAATTGAATTGAAACTAAAATTCAAGTTTCCATCCTTAGTAATTATAAATACCACAACAGCAGATTAATATGCGGGTTACTATATAAAACGTTGAAAAATAATTATTTTGAAAAGGTTGGTGTAATAATATGAAAGGATTTGCAATGCTTAAAATTGGAAAAGTAGGCTGGATTGATACTGAAAGACCTTCAGCAGGTCCATATGATGCAATCGTGAGGCCTCTTGCGGTCGCGCCGTGTACATCAGATATTCATACTGTCTGGGAAGGTGCGCTTGGAGACCGCAAAAACATGATTTTAGGACACGAAGCTGTAGGTGTTATAGAAGAAATCGGATCAGAGGTCAAAGACTTCAAACCAGGCGATAAAGTAATTGTTCCTGCAATTACACCTGACTGGCGATCCATGGAGGCACAGGATGGAATGCCTATGCACTCAAATGGAATGCTTTCTGGATGGAAGTTTTCAAACTTCAAAAGTGGAGTCTTTGCAGAATGTTTCCATGTAAATGATGCAGATATGAATTTAGCTTTACTTCCAAAAGGAATGCCCCTTGAACAAGCTGTCATGCTATCAGATATGGCAACTACTGGAATACAGGGTGCAGAAATGGCAAATATTAAAACGGGCTCTACAGTTGCAGTCATAGGAATTGGTCCTGTTGGTCTGATGGCAGTGGCAGGTGCGTCTATTCTTGGTGCAGGTAGGCTCATTGCAGTAGGAAGTCGAAAAGTCACTGTTGATCTTGCTCTGGAATATGGAGCATCTGAAACTATTGATTATAGAAAGGGTGGAGTTGTTGAACAGATTCTTGAAAAGACAAATGGAAAAGGTGTGGATTCTGTAATCATAGCAGGAGGAAATGAAAACACAATTTCAGATGCAGTCAAAATTGTAAAACCTGGGGGCACGGTATCAAACGTCAACTACTTCGGAACCGGAGATATACTTCCTATTCCACGTATTGAATGGGGGTCGGGTATGTCTCATAAAGATATACGTGGTGGCCTGACAACCGGAGGTCGTCTGAGAATGGAAAGAATGGCAGACCTATGTACCTATGGAAGAATAAAACCAGAAAAAATGGTCACCCACGTATTCGAAGGATTCGACAAAATGGAAGAGGCTCTCATGCTCATGAAAGAAAAACCAAGAGATCTGATCAAACCTGTTGTTCTTCTGGATGAATAAGCAAGTTAACTACCCCTCTCTAAACTCTTCACAAAGCTCAGAGTTTTGAGGAAGAGGTATTCTCGCCTTATGGGATAAAGGATTGATCGGAAGGATTGGTCAGATAGATAGGATAGAGTCGTAAAAGTAGCTAATAGTTAGCCATCGTAAAATTTTCAGCGCCAAATTTGGAACTTCATTAATATACTCCAATTTTGGGAGGATTTTTCTAAAATGACTCATTCCTTTCATCCTTTTCTTTCAACTTTTCATTCTTCATACCTATTTTTAGGAGTTTATCGATAGCCTCAGCTACTCAATGTACATAATTTTTATATTGACCACAATTGCATTTATTATTGCTTATATGTTCATTTTAGGAAGTCCCCAATATTTTGCTCTTTGCAATTATCAACGGAGGTTAAGAATTCCTCATTTTCGGCGGTTTAAAATTCTCCAATCCTCAATCCTTGAGAAAAGTTCGAGGATTGTGAATCATGCTGAAAACAGAGGTTTCTGATAACTATTATTAGTCCATCATTCGCCTAAAAAACTTCGTTTGAATCCGAAAATCCCTTCCAGGAGAGAAAGAACCGCTTAATCTAAAGAAGCCCTGCAAAGTGTCCCTAAATCTGAAAAAATGACAGATTTTTCAATTTCACTTTTCTTAACAAACATTTTTGGGGAAGATTTCAGCAAACCGTCGGCATGAAAAAATTTTTCGAACTAACCAAAAGCCGGTTTGCCTTGAACCTTACAGTATTATAGATTTTCTTCACAATAGGAAGTAGAGAGATTCTCAGAGGTTGCATACCCACCGTTTCCGACCCAGATATTTAACGACCTGCAGACCTCGTCTGAGGGCAGCTCAGAGACAATTAATGATTTTTCTTTTAATATCTCGACTCTGGCTGTTATCTTACCAACTGTCTTCAACTGTCTTTTTTGCGCCAAAATTCACATAACCAATATAGGTTGCATTTATAGATTCACGTATATCTGCCTTTTGTTCCTGTAATCTCAAGCCCACTAATTTCCACGTCATCTGCTTGAAGGGAAAGCACATGCTTAAGCTTGGATTGAGTACAAAATACGAAAAATACGAGTAACTGAAGTTATGGTCGATACACCGAACAGTTGCATGTTATAAATCTAGTTTTAGTCCTAATTGTGTTAAAAAGTGTACTTAATTCGTGCGTTGACTAACAGTTTATTGAAAATACGGAATAAGTTCTAAATTTTGTAGAATTTTCTAAATAATTGATAAATGAAGGAAAAAATTAAATTTCAATGCGCCTGACAAGCTACTCATCAGGCAAGACTATACGAAAAAAATAAACTGACTATGATATTATTTGTCTATCACCCCTAGCTGCACCATATATCTTGAACCAACACTCACTTTGTAAAAGCTGCCGTCATAAGAAGAACGCGAGAATTGCAAGTATAATAAAAATTATAACGAGCCACTTTGCAATCTCCATAGAGAAACCGGCAATCCCCCGTGCGCCCAGTACATATGCAATCAGTGCTAGTATTAGAAAAACTACAGCGAGCCCTATCAAATCCGCTATGTTTCACTCCTCCAGTGATTATTTAACCAATAAATCAATTATTAAATTAAAGGTATTTATAATTTGACTGTCAAAGTAAGTTGCTTTCTCATAATATACATCCGTTTTTAATTGAAATCATCCTTTTCTACTCTATGCACCATTCGAGAAACTATAGATTGTATTTATCATTTGTATAAAAGAAAATTTGAAAGAAATGATAATAAGGAAAAAGTTATGGAATAATCTTTCTAACTTCGATATAATATCTCTTTTCATTTTCTTTCCCAAGAGAAAACGATTTTCTCGGAAGAATACCCTTCTTTTTTATGAGAGAAAAAAATTCGCTCTTTTTTAAGGACGGGAGAAAAAAACCAGTATTACCCTGCTTTTTTCCGAGCTTCTCTACGATTTCAGGGTCATGTTCATATTCAACTGAATAATCATCAATAATCTCATCAAGGATTTCGACCTCAAGGTCGTGCGCTGGATTATCAAAAACAAGTACACCGCACCTGTCTTTTGTAATAAACCCGATTGAATGCCCTTTAGCTGAAAGATCAGCAGTTAAATGAAAGGTCGGGACTTCTTCAATCCTTGCATTGAACCTTTTGAGCAACTCCTCAGGTTCAACTCCGCTTACAACCCTGTGAATTGGCTCAAAGGAAAGCCCAGGGTCATGAATATTTACAAGTTCAACCATTGCATATCTTGCAGGATGATTGTCCGGTAGGGTTTCTTTAATTTTCTCCCAGAAACTCTTTGCCGTAGCAAGGCTGTGATTTCCATCGCCAACAAGAAGGGTTCCCAGACTTAGAATCTTTTCCGAGATTTCCTTAATTGTTTTTTCATCACTGATCTTATAACCAGTAATATGGCCACCCTTTTCCATCAAATCAAAATCATATACCTTATTGCCTTGATAAACCGGATCATCCATAATTCTGGGAAGAACAGAAAAGTCGGGATCATCATACAATACTAAAATATGGGAAAGCTCCAATTCCGCATTTTCTCTGATCCTGACTCTTGCTGGAAGCCTTTCTTTAATAGTTCCTTCCGTTGGTTTAATAAAGGAATCTGATCCGTTGAATTCATATTTCTCCAGGTCGATTGCAGCCACAAACCCTGTTCTTTCCTTACCTTCGACAGAACGCTTTACAAGAATAAAGCAGGGGCCATAATCAACAAGAATTTTTTTGTAATTGCTTATAGCTTTATGAATTTTATTTACCCTTTGTTCATCTAAAGGTAGATATATTTCTGGATAAATAAGATTAAAAGTCGAAGGAGTATTTCCAATAAATTCTTCAACTCTTTTCCAGTACTCCATATCCTGAGTGTGCTGGTCACAGGCAATAACTGCCCATTTTTCCCAATTATCCTTTGGGAGGAGAATAGAAGGAGCATGTAAAATCATAGTTAGTTAAAAAAAGAAAGAGGATATAAAGATTTCTGTAGCCAGATATCAAAATTCCTTAATCAATTCCAGCGCAATTTTGATTTTTTATGAAGAGAGTTTTGATGCGATACAAAGAGTCAAATATTTTTTTGATTTCAAGCATCGGGTAAAAAAAGTGCATCGTCTTCCGTTATTCAGCATTTTTCCGTGCTGTCGGTGGTTTACCTGCTGGTCAATGCACCCCGCAGCAAGCTGCGAGGTATTCGACTGAAGTAAAAAAGGATAATTGAAAAATGAAAAAGTAAGTAAAAAATAAAATACAAAAAAATGGAAAAACTAAAGAATATAGATAACAGGATCCAGGAATAACTGAAGCCAATCCTGTTAACTTCTCATAATTTTTCCGCTTTAATATGCATTCATGCTTTTTATTTTGAATCTCCGAGAACTATTGAATATCCAAAAGTTTCCGTATTTTTCGGGAAAATTGAAAGTTCCCAATCTCCAATCGCACCGGGTATTGTATAGGTTTCGACATAGTGCTTATTGTAACTCTGATAGGTCGTGTTATCATCCATTGCCCAAATGGGGATACTGTATCCATTGTCTACATTTCCGCTTTGAGTTGTTTTTACAAGGGTCATATTAACAGGGCTGGAATTGTATTTCAGGTTCAATTCAAAAGATGGTTCTTCCTTTTTCGGTGAGATACGCGGTAACATATCCAGGCCATAAGTATCAGTCGAAACTTCAATCGTTATCGGATCGGTGGTCACGGTGTTAAAGGTTTTTACATACGGAACTGCAGGCTGCCGCTTAACCTTAAAGCTTAGACCTATTTGCGGGACGGATCCGTCATTTACTTTCCCGTCAGGGTTCATTTCGATGTACCCACTGTAAGTTCCTGTCGCATTTTCCGGAACAGGAACACAGATGCTCATGTTGACGATTTCGCCTGCTTTTATGATTGAAGGTGCAGAGATTTCTATTACATCATTAAAAGCTGATCTATAAAAAGAATCAATATATATGTTGTAGTTGGTTATTTTCGGATCAATAGTAACATCCTTATCTGCCACGTTTTTGATTTTTATCGCATACTCATATTCCTTTCCAGCCTCAATGGTATCAGAAATGTAATCTGTCTGAAGCTCAAGCTTCGGAATAATAGGAACTCCTATAGACAGGTACATTACATTGACATATTGGGCGGTATACGGATCAATATCATCTGTAAAGGAAATATAGGCTTCATATCTTCCGCCATCCTCATCTTCCGGGACGTTTATTCCGACAGCAAAATTCTGTTCTTCACCCGGATTTGCAGTCATATTTGTTGGGGATATGGTGATCCAGCTTTCGTTAAGGTTGCTATTAGTGTAAGGCACAGGCACAATTTTCGGTTTTATATCGAGAGTTTCATTACCATTGTTTTTGAAACTTACATTGAAGTTACTGCTTTTTCCCTGCTGTATGTAATTATCATAAGAAGAAGGATTTATCTCATGTACTATGGGACCCTCATTAATTACTTCTGATTCAGGAGTAACATTTTCGTAAGTCCCGTTTTCGTAAGTTACATTTCCGTTAAGCTCTTCCGGTTGAGCAAATGTGGCTGGCATTAATACCAGGCAAAGCAATACACATAAAAACTGGAATATTGTCTTCAATGATGTACTTTTACTCATATTTCTGGCTCCTTTCATTTAGTCCAAAATTAGAACTTTTTAACTGAAGCATTCAAGGTTTCCAGGCTCATGCAACATCAACAGCGTAAGATTATTTTATGTCCGAATCATATTTTTAACTGACTGCCACGAGGTAGATTTCTTTATAAAGTATGTCGGTTCTGTTAAATGTCCTCCAATAGGATACTTATTGATCTTCCAAATATTTGTAGATATCTCAAATCCACTCTAAAAAAATTGATTCTCAAACTAAAATTAGCCTATTTAAATTTCATTTAATAATCTAAAAAAGTAATGTAATTCAAGTGTTCTTTGTAGATCAAACTATAAAACTACCAACAGAAAGCTGGACACCCACCAGTTTAGATGGCTTTTGCTACTCGGCAATCAATTCACTATATAGAACAAATTTGTGGATTTACAGTCAGAAAAACAACCTATTGAACTATCCTGCCGAGTTATTCAGGTACCTTTAATGGGTACCGGAGTATGAAATAGATATCCCTATATACAATACCTGCTTGCTGCCAATGTATTGGAATGTCTTTTGTGAAAAAATATAATTCCGATTAATATACCGGCTTGCTCAAGTTTAGAGACATAATTTTATACCTGTTTTTTTCAGGGCAACCTTTTAAAAATATTTCTCTTTTTTTCCAAAGTTGCCCATAACTTCTCGCATTCATCATCTGTCAGCCCTATATGTTTGACCAGATACTCTTCCGTTTTTTGGTTTTTTACCGTGTCTTTTATCAGATGGCTTATTGTATCCCTGTGGTGCTCTGTTATCCGTTCGATACTGCGTATCCCATTTTTTTCAAGAAAAAGTCGATATATTAACTTTATTTCATCGCCGGACAGATGTTTGCGATAAACAGCGGTACCTACCGTGTCCATGAAAAATTTCCCGCAATGTTTACAATAATACCTCTGGTGTCCGGTCTTATATTTTCCGCGTTTTATGATAGCTTTTCCTTCCACCTTGAGATAATATTCACATTTAGGGTTTGGGCACACAACTTCAGATATTTTATCAACTGACATAATTTAATCAATAAGTTGTAACTTTACTAATATATTTATTTTTCTCAAGCAGGTTTCAAACACTTCGTTCCAGATATTTTTCATTAAGAACAAAGACAAATGTTATTCAAACACATTATTATCTTAACAAATCTAATTATATAAATATTATTTGCATTATATTTATTATTTATGAAAATTGGAAGAATATTGATACCGTATTACAACCTCTCGCAGACCATTGACCATCAAGATCAATGGTTCTCTAACACGTGAAGACGTTTTTCGTACCGGTGTGAGTATGGCAGTCAACAGGAATTCTATTCACTCTGTCACCACATAGTATCAGGATATTGCTTGCGAAACATCTCTCTGATACCACATCTTAAGAAACTAAACATGGACGAACTGATCAAATCGAATGAAAAGATTCTGCTTCACGAACTTTGCGCGAATACAAAATGTTATTGACAGAAATGTTTGAATTTTTGCAAAATAACAAAGTTTTGCACATCGTTTCAGTTCTTTTTCCTGCTAAAAAACATCTGGCTATACCTTCAGAAGAAACATTTTACAATCGTCAAAAGAGGTTCTCATCTTATTATATTTTGCAATAAATAAAATAAGGAACAAAGTTTTTTAGGGATTATTACTGATAAAATATATATACAATAAATTAGTTACGTCAGGACATAATTATCCCCCATCTTAGTAAAAATCCCCCGTCTTAGCAAAACTAAGCTGATCACATATAGGCAATTAACACTTGGTAGACAATTAATAATTAGTCTAATTTTGCCTTTTCTGGAAAAATGGAAAAAATTCAGCTCTAATTTTGATAAAACTCTGAATTCAATGGGTAGTCTATATAGCCCATATGTAAGATCGTCAAATAAGAGGATATTCGAAATTCTTTGAGATTTGCTGACAATGAATTAAAAGGAGGAATACGCAGTGACGGTTCTGCCCCCACAAAACAATGTCATCGCGTTTGTGCCAGCACATAATGAGGCGAGCGTAATCTGCTCAACCATCGAGTCCATTCTTACTCAAACATTCAAGGTCGATATTGTTGTCATTAATGATAACAGCACAGATGATACTGCGAGTATAGTGAAAAGTATAGCTGTCATTAATAACCGCGTAAGCTCGATAGAAACTGTAGATAATAAATTTAAAAAGTCAGGGGCATTAAATACTGCCTATCAAAGTGTCGATCTGGATCCGTATGATTACGTATTATCAGTTGATGGTGATACAATCATAGCCCCGGATCTTGTTGAGCAAGCATTAATAGAATTTCAGCTGGATCCCCTACTTGGTGCAGTGTGTTCTCGTGCGGGTGTAGTCAAACAGACAACTAAAACCTTTTTTGAAAAGCTAATATATCACTGGCAGTATGTCGAATACGCCGAGTTCGACAGAAGCCGAATAGGACAGGGTACATGCATTAAAGTTGCACATGGAATGTGCACAATGTATAAAGTAGAAGCAATAAAAGCAGTCATGGAGAGACGTAAAGATATTGGAAAACTTGATTGCACTGTGTACGATGTGCATAACATCACAGAAGACTACGAGTTGACGATAACTCTGAAAGAACTCGGTTACCATATCACTGCAGGTTTTGGGATGTATGCCTGGACAGATGTTCCATTAAAGCTAAAAGATTTGTGGAAACAGCGAGTTCGATGGCTTCGTGGTGGGATTGACACATTGTGGGAGCATGGCTGGAATAAAAGCACCAGAAAAGACATCCTTAACGCTGGACTTTTCTGGGTGATGCTGTTATTTCAGGGTATTTTGCTAGGTTATACTTTAATAGATATATTTAAAGGCGTCTTTCATTTCAATGCTATGGTCATGCTGGTAATGGGCATAATGTATGTGGACTGTGTTTATACACTGCGATACGTGCAGGATCCCAAAAAGTGGGACTATATTATCAGAGTGACATTTATTCCACAGCTGTTTTATGCATGGTTTACTATTGCTCAGCTAGTCTATGCATATTATCTCTTCCTCTTTAAACCGAATCAGGAGTGGTAATATGTTGTTGCTGCAGTATTTGCAGACGATTGTCACAACAATGATTTCGGGCAGTATAATCGTGAAACTATCACAGGACATATACAAAACAAGAGAAAAACAGAAAACTAGAGATGGATTATTAAAATTAAACTGGACAATCTTTAAGATCAGAAATACAACAAAAGAAAAAAACAATCAACAGTACCAACCCCACTTCCTAAAACAATATTTCTCCAAGAGTGAATTGAATAAGGACGATTAATACGGCATTAATAACAGCTTTACTTACGTTTGACTTTTTGGCGTTGCCTCTGCTGTACAATCATATTTACATTGATCTGCGGCATAATTTGTGACTTAATATCAGCTAAATGGCGATACACAATATTTTGATGTTTAACTATCTATACAAGTTACAAAAAGAGTTTAGTGGCATTTAAGCCACTTTTGTAATTGAAGCGTTAGTAATTGAAAAATCACTGATTGTTAACTCAATGTTTTTCTCATTGGATGGAGGAACCATCAACCATAAATTCATTATGACGCTTTCGGGCTGTTGCGGAATCCCAAAAACATTTGTATAATTATAGTCTGCTATGACTTTTCCATTTTTCTGCATGGAATTGAACCTTACATACGTGGGTTTCCATTCAATTCTGTAAATTGTGTTTGTGCCTTTAATGCTCGATGGAATCAGATATCCTCTACTATTTCCTTCACTGTAGACCTACAAATGGAAATCGAGATAGATGGCAGTGCTCGTTTTTCTGAATTGATCCATGACTCCTGTACACCAGATTTCTTAACCGAATACAAATGAGATCATGTATAATTCGTAAAACTGGCGCATGCGTAATTCGCTCTCATGAGTGCTTCTTCAGCCTTAGTACGCTCAGTAAAACATCTCTTATAATAGCTATAGACACAAGCTTTCCAGTGATGTAAAAAACCAGAAAAAAGCTACTGAAATATTTATCAGTAGCATTGTCTTTTATAACTAAGTGTAAAGGCTCTGTGTGAGTTGTAGGTACACCCGGAGAGCTTTGATCTTGTGCTGTAACTTTGCTATATTATTGGAGTAAAGTTTAGTCTGGAATCAAAGTTCTATAAAGTCTTCAGGAACTCAACACTATTATAAAGATAGATTCGACTTTTCAGAGATCAATAGATTGATAAGTGGGATAACTGCAATTAAATTCAGCGATACCGAACAATGAGTCCGAGACAAGCAGAACTTAGGTACTACCCTCAAATTTCTTTCGGTTAGCTATAGAGGAAATGATTCATAATGTCAAGCAAGACAACATTCGAAATAGAAGATAAGTATCTTCCGCCTTTCTTCGTGAAGCAGAAAATCTCCATTGAAAAAGGAGAGGGAATTTATGTATGGGATGAAAAAGGGAAGATGTATATTGATTTCACATCAGGTTGGGGTGTAACATGTATTGGTCACGCTAACCCGGCCATTGTTGATGCTCTGATTTATCAGGGAAGAAGGATAATTCAAAACCCCAATTCAGGACTTACATATTCTCCGGCACGTGCACGTCTACTGTCCTTACTGGCAGGAATCCTGCCTCCCAATCTTACAAGAGTATTCTTCACAAATAGCGGAGCTGAAGCAAACGATGCTGCCATTAAACTTGCTCGAAAGGTAACAGGCAGACCCGATATAATTTCTACAGATCAAAGCTTTCATGGGCGTACGATAAGTACAACATCGGCCACAGGTCAGGCCAAGCATAGGGATAGGTATAGTCCTCTGATGCCCAATTATCGGTTCGTTCCCTATGATGACCTAGAGGCTATGAAACGTTCTCTGGATGAGAATGTTGCAGCGGTAATTATTGAACCTATTCAGGGAGAAGGTGGAGTTCGTATACCATCTGAAGGATACCTGAAAGAGGTAGATAACCTGTGTAAGAAGAATGGCAGCCTGCTGATCGTAGATGAGATCCAAACTGGCTTTTTTAGAACAGGGTCAGCTTTTGTTACAAATTCCTGTGGTGTGAGAGCAGACTTTATGACTATGGCAAAAGGAATTGCAGGTGGTTTTCCATTCGGTGCTTTTGCCTTATCTGAGGCCGTCGCAAAGAAGCTCGAAATAGGTGATCATGGAGGTACATACTGTGGCAACCCTCTTGGTTGTGCCGTTTCCTACGCCGTGATAAAATACCTGATAGATAACAACATTTCCAGAAATGTAGAAGAAATGGGTTGTCTTGCCCTGAAAAGGATGAGCTTGTGGCCGAAAATTTATGGAAATGCGATTGCCGACATACGGGGAAAAGGACTTCTTATTATGGTCGAATTCCAGAGAGAAGACATTGCTACAAATGTCAAAAATGAGTGTTTGGCAAGAGGCTTATTTGTCACTCAAACTCAGGGTAATGGAATTAGGATATTTCCCGCGCTAAACATTAAGACGGATGAGTTAGAGAAAGGCCTTTTAATTATCGAGGACGTGATTAAGGCAATTAACCTTACCCTTTAAATGCTCCATTATAGCTGTCTAAGCTCGTTTCTTATGAAAAACTATCAAAGAAAGTATGCTAACTGGATGGATTCGGGATGTATTAAAAATATACATTAAAACTTTACAACTGGCTTAGACAGCTTAATTTGTATTTTTTTGTTTCTGCTTTAATTATATATTTCTTTTATACTGGTGAGATTAAAATTCTCCATATATAAGTGACAAAAAAGTATTTTCGCTTGCGCTAAAACTTTATCATAAAACTAAAAATCCGAGTCCAAAAGTCGATTCAAAAAGCCGCTCCGAAATTATAATAGAGGGATTTTTCGTTTGTATCAGCGACAAAGACAAGTATTCGAAATTTATGCGGTTGAACTGAAAAATCACTATGCTTTAAAACCTTTAACTCTCCAAAACACACATTTAACCTCAATTTTTATTGTGCTTGATTTTATACCTCATGTATGGTAATTTCTAATTATTTATTAGGCCTGCAGAATCTCTTCATCAGCTCAAGACAAGGCTCAAGCCTCCATATTTTTAATACTATAATAAGATCTAAGCGCTACATTTCATATCAATCTTTTTTGATACCTGGCCTGTGGGTTTTTAAAAAGTAAATTCATATAAATTAAGAGAATTGAATTTCATATTTAAAGAAGAAGTTTCCGATATTATGTCAGAAAATGAGTTAAATTTTGTAATTCTCGTAGGTGTTAAAAATGCCTGGAAATCCTAATGAAATAAAGCTGGTAAACAATGCTATGTCCAATGCTACCCGACGAAATATAATGAACTTCTTATCGTCAGGAGACAAAAGTACCGAGGAAATTGGAGGAAAAGTAGGGAAGACCATGCTTGATTTCCATCTCAAGCTTCTGCAACAGGCAAGCCTGATTGAGATAGAAGAAGGGGCTGTGAAGCTAAGCGAATATGGTAAGAATTTCCTTAAAGACAAAGAAGAGAAAGGTACGGATAAAACTGCAGACCTCTCTAAGGTAAAGCCTGTAGAGGTTACCGAAGTCCGACAGCTTTTGCCCTGTATAGCAGATTCTTCGAAATTCAGGGTAATTGCAAATATGGCTCCCCCGCTTGGCGGAGCCCTCAAGGTTCTTGAGCCCCTCTTTCCCAGAGGCAGATACTCGGACAAGATAAACGCTCTGATAATACAAAAAGGAGAAGTTATCACAACGGTTTATGGTGCTGGAAAAGTTACCATGACAATGATTAAAAACGAGGGCGAGGCCAGAGAAGCGCTTGATAACCTTAGAAGTACCATCAATGAGGCTATTGCAAAGGGAGTCGCCCCGGCTCCTAGGGAAAAGGTTAGGGTCGAACCCATGGAGCTTTACAAATACCTGCCCCAGACCAACTGCGGTAAATGTGGCGACCAGAGCTGCTATACTTTTGCCATAAAGCTCATGAGTGGAGAAGCTTCCCTTGATAAGTGTACACCTCTTACAGAACCGAAATATGCACTCAATCAGGAACATCTCCAGGTTTTAACTGCTTATATTTGAGCTACCGTTAATTAAAATATACAACCTGCGTAATCAAAGATTTAAAATTTTATATATCAATATTTTTTAATATTTGGCTTTTGGGTTTTTATGGATATGATCTCATAACTAATCGTAAGAATAGTTTGAAAGAGTTAGGTTCTACTCTCAAAACAGGCTTGTTGATGTTCTGAGTTATGAAAAGCAGAATTGGACTACAACAGGGCTGGGGGATGTAAAGATGCCGGAAGGTACAAGTGAGACAAAGTTGGTGAATTTCGCTATGGCCAATAAGGCTCGAAGGAAAATAATTAATTTCCTTGCAAACGGCGATAGAGATATTGAGAAAATCGAAGAGATAGCTGGTAAAAAAACGCTTGAGTTTCATCTCAAGATTTTGCAAGATGCGGGACTTATCGAATTAGAAGGAAGGAATGTTAAATTAAGTGAATACGGCAAAAACTTCCTGAAAGGTAAGAAAGAAAGTGGTACAGAGGAAATTAAAGATCTTTCTCAGGTAAAACCTGTGGAAATTGCAGAAATCAGGCAACTTTTGCCCTGTATAGCAGACTCCTCAAAATTCAGGGTAATTGCAAATATGGCTCCGCCTTTGGGTGGAATCTTAAAAATTCTTGAGCCTATCTTTCCTAAAGGAAATTATTTGGATAGAAAAGATAGCTTGATAGTTAAAAGTGGAGAAATTATTACAACTATTTATGGTAGTGGAAAAGTCAGCATGAGAATGGTTAAAAACGAGGATGAAGCGAGAGAAGAGCTTGAAAGCCTGAAGAACACTATCAATGAAGCTATTTTAAAAGGTGTTTTCCCTGTTCCAAGGGAAAAGATCAGAGTCGAACTCATGGATATCTATAAATATCTGCCCCGGACCAACTGTGGCAAATGCGGCGAACAGGGCTGTTACAGCTTTGCCATAAAGCTCATGGCTGGTCAGGTCACCTTGGAGAAGTGTACACCGCTTAAAGAGTCGGAGTATGCCTATAACGAGGAGCAACTGCAATTTCTGGCTGTATATCTTTGAGCCTCTGTTACATAAGCACAAATTATTCGGAGGAAGCTTTGAAGACCCTAACAATAGTACTTACCGATGGCCCTTACATTTCCGAATATGCTGAGATTGCCTATAAACTCGTTCAGACTGCACTTAAACATTATAAAGTAAACATATTCCTGTACTTAGACGCGGTGCATATTCCTAAAAAAGGTCAGAATCCATCCTTTTTTACGAATGCAGGACAACTTTTTTCCGGACTTGCTGAAAAAGGAGCTGTAGTCCGAGCCTGTGCACGATGTGCTGCTGCAAGAGGGTATTTTTCAGAAGAGGAGATTATAGAAGGAAGTAACTGTAGAGATTATTTTTCTGGAATAAAAATTACCAGCCTTTATGAACTATCGGAAATGCTGAGTAAGAGTGATAGAGTAATTTCATTGTCAAGATAAGGTTTTTAATGAGAAACCCATTTTTTGGGAGGTTCACACCAATGAAATCCGTCTTTTATCTATTAGATACCACTCCCTACGGCAGTGAAAAAGCATTCGGAGCATTGAATGCGGCTGCGGTAAGCCTTAACAGAATGAATGTTATCCTCGGCCTTCATGGGGATGGAGTTTATCTTGCAATTGCCGTCCAGGACAGCAGAAATCTTGGACTACCAAACCTTGCAGATATTCTCTACGCATATGGAGAATTGAGAGTGCTTGTGCATGAACCCTCACTGTTACAGAGAAGTCTTTTCGGTGAAACATTGATAGAAACCCTGGAACTGACAGACGAAGAAGATTTTTTCGAAGCGATGGAAGGCTCGGACTGCGTTATCTCGTTTTAATACTAACTGCTAATTAAGGATTAATCGGATGATAATATGAGACAAGAAAAATTGGATGTGTTCCTGCTGACAAAGCCTCCCTTCAGCCCAAGATCGGAGTTATGCCTCAAACTGGCTACCCGCTCTGGGAAAGCCAGAATCTACCTTGCAGGAGACGGAGTCTATCACCTGCTTGCCGGAATAGAAGAATTGCCAGAGTGCGAAATTTATGCATGTAAAGAAGACCTTGAAGCCAGAGCTATCAAAGCAGGAGAAAAAGTGACAGTTCCGGATGACTTTTACGCCGATTTTATAGAGAATATAATGGAACATTGCAGACACGAGTATACTTTTTGAATATCTGACATTATGAATTTAAGATTGTACTCTTCGATTTACAACTAGAAGTGTCAAGTTGTACTTTTATACGTTCAACAACTTCATAAATTTATTGAAACTAAGCTGAGCCGGATCAATTCCTATGGTCGAGAGTATCCCGCGCGAGA
Source organism: Methanosarcina baikalica (assembly GCF_031461075.1). Taxonomy (NCBI): domain Archaea; kingdom Methanobacteriati; phylum Methanobacteriota; class Methanomicrobia; order Methanosarcinales; family Methanosarcinaceae; genus Methanosarcina; species Methanosarcina baikalica. The sequence goes on from NZ_JAVKPK010000006.1 coordinate 47,331, forward strand.
TAGTAAAGGACCTGCAATCTGTCTGCCAGTTGCATGAACAGGCAGTCTGTAACCATGACAAATGCAGGGAGTTTAGTGAAAGCTTATCAGGACTTCTAGTCAAACTTGAGGATCTGAAGTTTTACCGGATTGCTGACAGACTTATGAGTATTCTTTTAAACTGCAAGCCAAAAGAGGCTTCTCACTGTGAAAAAGCGAACCTCGTCGGAGAGATGATGAAAGAGATAACAAAAGAGACACAAAAGGCAGCCGGAAAATGAGAACTGAAGCTTTCTTATTTGCGAAGACAGCGATTAAATACTGCCTGAAATAAATATCTCAGCTTTTGTCCGTAGGTGCAACTATTAATGCGGAACATTTTTACAAATTGCATGTTCTGAAAACATGAAGCTTCTTCCGCACTGCGAAGTAGCTCAAGATCTTTTGGAGTTAAGGGACGAGATAAAAGGCTGGATCTCCCAGATGTTTGGAGGAGAATGCCAGGTTTTTGATCTGTTGGCCTGGTATTATTTTTGATTTTCTTTTACATTTTCCATGAGTGGATCTAGTAAATTTTGGAATCAATATGTTAAGCATTAAAAATATGGTCTTGATGGCGTGCTTTCCAGAAATTATCCCAATTTTTATCGTTGCATTTTATTACTATGGGAGTGCAGAGGGTCACGAATACCCTGACCTTTACAGGCTGTCTGACAATTCAATTTCAGGGCAAAAACATGTGAAAAATAAGGCATATAAAGCCTTTAAATTGAAAAAGACGGAACCTGTTTATTACTGGAAGTAATTGCCGGACAGCCTGTTTAGGGTGGGGTGGCCGCCCGCAATTTGATTTCAGGGCGCTTCTATAGACTTTTGATTGATGAGTATTTGAGCCTGCAGCATTATGAAGTGAAAACTCGCATCAGAAAGTTTTAAACATAAACAATCCTGAGAAAAATGGTATGCCGATCGGGTCTAGGTGACGAGTCTAGTACCAATCGGCATTAAAGACAAAATGCTGCCAATATTAGCTAATTTTCAAGGTGCCTGACAATATTTAATATTGTTTTGTCATCTATATCAACGCTTTCAGACTAAAAAATATACTAATTATAACAGGCCTTTCACACATTACCAAAATTTCCACCATGGTTTATTCTCGATGATTTCTGGCAGAAGCTTAATGTTTACCGAGAAAAACCACTAGGTAAACAAATCCGAACTTTCCAGCTGAACGCGGAAAATGAGGCAACAAATGTAATAATAGATTTTTACAACAAAATCAACCAGATAATAGATTAAGTTTATAAGAAGCATGGGAAATTGAAATTCGAGATTGTACAAAATTACTGATCTTTCTTTCCAAGCTTTACATAGATATCGAACTTGCGTATTGTAGGCTAAAAATATCTTTTTAGAGCTATGCGATTGCCTGTTTTGCAGACAATCACATAAGTTCTATCCGTAATTAAATGTGGGATCTGTTTTCTCTAAAAAATAAGTCTACTTAGCCGCGATTCTTCAGCAGATTTTGGTCAGACCCGTTTTAGGTGGACGGTATTCTTTTGCTCCAAGTTTCGCTTCATTTTCAAGGAACTGACATGCTTTTTCTATGTCATCGATGATAATTGCTGCCATATCCAGAGTGAAATTCTCTCTTATGACAATGCGCATTATTTCAATATTCTCCGCATTTTTTGGTAGACTGTAAGCGGGAACTATCCAGCCTTTTTCCCTCAGCTTATGCGAGAGCTGCAGCAAAGAATATTCAGTCTCTTTCTTTTGCCTGAAAGCAATTATAGGAAGCCTTTCTCCTATGTTCAGCATTTCGAACCGGCCCAATTTGTCAAGTTCTTCAGCAAGATCCCGGGAAACTTTCAGAATATTCTTCATTATCCCGGTATAGCCAGCCCTTCCGAACCTTAATATATTGTAATATTGAGCCACAACCATTGCACTACTTCCTGAAAAGTTCAAAGTGTATGTCTCCTCCTGCTCTCCAAGGTAGTCTACAGTGAAAATCAAGTCTTTTGGAAGGTCTTTTTCATCCCGGAAGATCAGCCAGCCAAGGCCTGGATAAGTCAATCCGTACTTATGCCCGGAAACGTTTATTGATCTTACTCTATCCAGTCTAAAATCCCACTCAAAATCAGGTTCTGTAAAGGGCAATATGAAGCCGCCGCTTGCAGCATCTATATGGATGGGTATATCCCAATCTTTTTCTGTTTTATATTCCAGAAGTAAATTATTAATGTCTTTTATAGGGTCTATTTCTCCTGTAAAAGTTGTGCCTAATACGCAGCCGACACAAATTGTGTTTTCATCAATATGCTCTGAAACAGCATCTGCAGTAATTGTACGCGTCTCCTTGTCTATAGGAATTTTTACAGCATTGACATCGAAGTACTTGGCAAACTTATCCCAGCAAACGTGAGCATCCTCTCCAAAAACTATGTTCGGTTTTCCTGTCCCACGCCCTGAATTTTTCCAGCTCCATTTGTGAGCCAGCAAACCCAGCATTATGGCCTCGGAAGAGCCTGCTGTCGCCGTACCCATGAATTCGGTGCTATGTCCATTAAAAAGGCGCCCAAGCATATTCACAATATTCTTATGAATAACCTTGTCAGTTTGTGGATATTCGAAGATATCTATGATATTTTTGTTGATGTTTTCCATGACAAGCTTATCTGCTTCCGGTTCCATCCATGTGTTGACAAAACTTGCCAGATTAAGGAAAGGGTTACCGTCAAGACTTAGCTCATCATGTACTAGCTGATAAGCAGCTCTTGGGCTCATTCCCTTCTTAGGAAACTCATACTTTGGAATTCCTTTTTCTATGACTTTTTGAAGATATCTGGCACTGTATGCACCAACACTGTATTTTTTAGACTCTTCTAACTTTTCCAGATTTACTTTCTTCGAAATCACATTTTAACCCCTATATCTATAGTTGCAAAATTCTCCTGTCATCCACATATTCAAAATACTGGTTTTACAGCAATAGCATGATATTTCTGATCTTTGAACTTAAGAAATAGTGATTGATTAAATTTTTTATGGAATTCCTTGCTTTCCTGGGTATATTATGGGATTCAGGCCAATTACTTTTTTCTACTCACGAGCAGGAATCTTGACATACTTAACGGTAATAACTTACATATCCCTGGCTCTTTATATGTTCCTAAATGAAAACAGAAAGCAGAAAACTAATTAAACCAAGTTTCGCTCCACGATTAATCGCTAATTTTCAGCAGGCATTGGATACACATAACACCAGCCAGGTAGACCAATCTACTCTTCTGATATTAGGCTTCGCCAAAACTACGATTTTTATGAGGTGAAACCCAATCATTCCTTTTGGTGAAATGCTTCAGCATGCTAATGTCGATTTGAAAACCAAAATTGAGATCCCATCAAATTTGAAGGAAGTACTCTATAACTACCTACGACATGGAAACCAATTCCTTTTTAGTTAGCCCTCTTGAGCGAAGCGAAAAGGGCCCCGTGCTCCCGAAGTGGAACTCGGGAAGCAGAACTCGGGAAGCGGAACTCTGGCTTTAGAGCTATTATTTAAATATCGAGGATTATATGTAATATTAAGATGATCGACGAAGCGCTAAGGGTTTTTAAGGAGCTTAACTCAAAGGATTTCAGGATCCTGACTGGCATCGAGACCGGGATGAAGCATTTTGAATGGGTGCCCCTGGACGAATTGAATAAATACACCAAGCTGCCCTTCGATAAACTGGAATACAGGTTAAAGAAGCTTGTGCGGGATAAGCTTGTGGTCAGGACCACCCAGCCCTATGAAGGTTTCCAGATTTACTTTGAAGGATACGATGTCCTTGCCATGAATGCCTTTGTCAAAAGAAAAACTATCAGTGCAATAGGGGATGAAATCGGGGTAGGAAAGGAATCAGTTATCTTTGAAGCAATTCGGCAGCCTGAACTTGCAATTGGGGGACCTATTCCGGTTATAATTAAGTTTCACAGGGAAGGCAGAACCAGCTTCAAGCAGATAAAGAGAGTACGTGAGCACATAGGAGAAAGAGAACACTTTTCCTGGATTTATGCTGCCCGGCTTGCTGCCCATCGGGAATACGAGATTATGACCACGCTGTACCCTAAGGTCTCAATCCCGAAACCCTTTGACCAGAACAGAAACGCGATAGTAATGGAGCTTGCAAAAGGTAGCCTCCTCTCAAAAACAAGACTTCTTGACCCTGAATGGTATCTCGATGAGATACTCAGGCAGGCAAAAATCACCTATTCGATGGGAATCATCCATGCCGATTTAAGCGAGTACAATGTATTTGTTTCAGAAGACGGCGTCCAGCTTATTGACTGGCCCCAATACATCACTCCGGAACACCCTCAGGCGGATGAAATTCTCGAAAGGGATGTTTCGAATATCCTTACTCATTTCTACCGGAAATACGGAATTAAAAGGGAACTTAATGAAACGGTCAGTGAAATTAAAAGTGGGGCAGAGAAAAGCGCAGAGGATAAAATAGGAGATGCAGATAGTAGGAGCGAAGGCGGTACTGTAGAGAAAGGGGCTTTCAAAGAAGAGGGTCTTGAAGAATATAGCTCTGAAGATGAGGGTTTTGAAGCAAAGTATTCTGAGGCAGAAAATTTAGAAGCAGAAGATTTTGAGGCCGAAGAATTTGAAGCTGAAGAATTTGAAGAAGATATTGAAGCAGAGGATATTGAAGCAGAAAAAAATGGGCACAACTGTCAGTAACCCTGTTAAGAAAAGATGACAGGTAGCTGTACTTCACAGCAGAAACTCCCGGATTCTCGTTCTTAGAAATAACAGGGAAGCAGGGAAAGAATCAGGGACTGAAGTAAAACCTGAAACTAACACTCAGGACATTGGACAAAAAAGCAAAACGCCGGAAGTTGAACAGGAACCAGAGCAGGCAAAAATCACAAGCATACCAGGATGTGGAATGATTTCCGGAATAGTTTGCCTTCTTACTGTATTCCTGCATAAAAGAAAATCAGGTCGTGTCCATGAGTCATTGATTAATTCCGAAAAAGCAAGTACACCCTCCACATTTGAATAAATTCTAGATAAATCCTTCTGCTTATGGTTTTCAATAACTCGCGTCCACTACCCAATTTTGAACAGGTTAGTATCTGCGGGACTGAATTGAAACTTGCTTAATTATATTTACTCGATTTTTATTTTTCAGTGGTGGGAATAATTCGAAATACGTCTATCTTTTCTTATGTATCCTTTTCTTAAGTGGGTGGAAAACAAATCTAAAAAGACCTTATTAATAAATAGATTTAAGTGATAAAAACGGATTCAGTTAAATATATATTCTATAAAAAATAAAATATAGATATTCATGCAAAATAGGATTATATATGGAATCGATATTTCTCGGGGCTCCCCCCGGGCAAGGGAACTTCCCAGGTATGCGCTTGCTATCCTTAAGGAGGGTGAAGTCTCCCATCAAAGTATGCTCCGTCGCCAGAAGATCCTTAATATGATCCAGAAGGACAGGCCGGAGATGATAGCCGTTGACAACATTTTCGAGCTTGCTGCCGACAGGCGCGAGCTTCTTTCTCTTATGGAACGCCTCCCTGAGGGCGTTAAACTTGTCCAGGTCACAGGCGGGCTCCATCCTGAACCGCTTGTCAGGATTGCACGAAAGCACGGGTTTTCTTTCGACCCCGTAAATCCGAACGATGAAGCTGAAGCATGCGCCCGCCTTGCAGACCTTGGGGTTGGGCATGAGGTTTCTCTCTTTGAAGATATTACAAAGATCAAGGTCAGCAGAGCCCGTTCTCTGGGTCGGGGGGGCTGGAGCCAGAACCGGTATTGCAGGAAGGTACATGGAGCTGTGTTGCAAAGGAGCAGAGAGATTGAAAATGTCCTTAAAGATCTCTCGCGGGAAAAAGGCATCAAATTCGAAGCAGTAAATGTAAAAGGGTTCGGAGGATATGTCAGGTCTGAATTTACTGTCTATGCAAAGCGCGGAGAGATACCAATACATCCTGCGGCAAGCAACGATGCTCAGGTAAGTGTAAGAAGCGTCGAACGCGACAAAATTCGTTATGTTCCCCTTAAACAGAAGAACCCAAGACGTAAATTCACAATCGTGGGAATTGATCCCGGAACAACCGTGGGCATAGCCATTCTTTCTCTGGATGGAGACCTTCTCTATCTGAAAAGCTTTAGGGGAATAGCTCCAGATGAAGTTGTCAAGCTTATTGCCGAATACGGAAAACCTGCAGTTATTGCCAGTGATGTTACTCCGATGCCAGGCTCGGTTGAAAAAATCAGGCGGAGCTTTAATGCAGTTCCTGCAAGCCCTGGAATTGAGGTTTCTGCCGAGGAAAAAATTGCTCTTGGAAAGACTTTCGGCTATTCCAATGACCATGAAAGGGATGCATTGACTGCGGCTCTTCTCACCTACAGAAGCTACAAGAATATCTTTACGCGGATTGAAAAGAAAGCTCCACAGAACTCAGACCTTGAGCTGATAAAGCTCCATGTAATCAGCGGAGACTCGATAGAAGCTGCAATCGACAAAGTTCGGGTATCAGGTGAGGCTGAAAAACCAAGGGCAAGAGAGCGTTCCGAAAAGCCAGAGGAAAGGACGGTTGACGAATCCCTCTTGAAAATGAGGGAGACTATCCACCGGCAGGGAGAACATATTCAGAACCTGCAGGAATACCTTGAGGATTTAAAAGAGGAACTTGCTGCAAAAGACCGGAAAATTTCAAAACTTGCATCACGACTGAACAGCTTCAAAAAAGAAGCTTACAGTGAAGTCCGAAAATCAAACGAAATCCAGATCAGAGAAAGTACTATAGAGAGCCTGAAAAAAGAGCTCAGCCATAAAAATAAAACTGTAAAGGAACTCCGGCGCAGGAGCAATAAGCTGCGCAAAATCCAGAAAATGGAAGTCCGGGGTGAAGGTACTGCTGTAAAGGTTATTGCCGCTTTTACGAAGGAATCAATTGCCGAAACAAAGGAAAAATACGGGCTCAAGGAAGGAGACGTAGTTTTCCTGGAGGAACCAAGCGGAGGCGGGGCTGCAACAGCCCAGATCCTTGTAGAAGCATCCGTTCGGGCCGTACTTATCCCTGAGGATATTTCGCATGCGGCAGAGGAAACCCTCTTCAAAGGGAATGTGCCGGTCTTAAGGGGCATTTTGCTTGAACGGGCTGAGGATTTTGCAATGGCAGAGCCGGAAAGCCTTGAAGTTGCAATCGCTGCCTGGGAAAAAGAGGCTGAGAAAAATCGACACAAAGCCAAGGAAGACGAACTGCAGAGTCTTTTTGAAGAATACAGAAGTGAACGGCGCAGGGGCCTGGTTTAAGGCTCCTCTTAAAACTCATCTGCTCTTTTCGCAGCGCTTTGCCTGCAGAACCCTTACGTCCTCCAATACAATAGTATGTCCACCTATACCGAAGTTTCAGCTCTTTATTTCCTGTCAAAGAAAATATTTTTCCCTGTTATACTCAACGGAATTCCGAAAATAACATCCGCATCCAGCAAGCCAGAAACCCTTGCAGCTGCACCAACTGAGTACATGACCCTGTTGTCAACGCAGCAGTCCTTGGCTTTTGCAGCGGCTGCGCCAACAGCTATTCCTAGGTCTACATATTTGAGCATACAGTTCGGACCCTTGAAATCTACCTCTACTTTCTGCCGGTTCAGCATCTCAGTACAGGTTTCAAAGCCACAGGCTCCGCAGTTCAGGCCTGCAGCCCCGCTGGTTTTAACGCCTATAAGTACAGCAGCCACGGCATTTCGGAGATTTACAGCGTCTCTTTTCAGAAAAACGAAGCCTGCCCCTTTTTTATCTGCCAGCTTTTCCATAGCCGAGGCAAGGACTTCAATGTCTTCTTTTTCGGCAAGGGCAGTTATTACATCATCTATTCCTTTGGCTTTCGGGGCAGTCCGTGCAGCCAGAAGGATAGTCTGTGCAAGTGTTTCAAGCACTTCGGATTCAGGATTGAGGATCATACCAGCCAATTGGAACTGTATGAGCTTAAGCATTTCGCAGGCTTCTGAAAAAGCTGCTTATTTTTTTTCTTCTTTAAAGGCAAATAATTCCCCGTTTGCAGGTGCATATGCATCCACGCCGATTTCCTCTGAAATCCACTGCGCGAAGATTTCGGTTTTGTCTCCATGCATGACAAAGACCCTTTCAGTACCTTTCCTGCATAAATATTTTACAAGTTTTTTGAGTTCACTATCTCCACTGTGAGCGGAAAAGTCGTACTGCTCTATTCTGGGCTTGAGGGTGAGGACAGCTCCATCTGTTTCGATTACTCCGTGCTTTAAGGCCAGCCGACCGTTTGTGCCTTCGACCTGGTAGCCTGTGAGCAGGATTTTTGATTTCGGGTCTTTGTAAAGCCGGCTCAGATAATGGAGTGCCGGTCCCCCGTTTAGCATTCCGGCTGTAGTGACAATGACTGAAGGCTCTTTAAGGATAGAATCCCGCTGCCTGTCTTTTACGGAAATTGCACGTCCGAAAGCCCTATCCAGAAGTTCCGGATTTCTCAGGTACTCAGGATATTTTTGGAGGATTTTGTACACATCCCTGCCCATGCCGTCCACATAAGCCCTGATTCCGTGAGCGTCAAGAAGCATAAGCATCTCCTGGGTCCTGCCTATTGCAAAGGCAGGGATAAGGGCAGTGCCACCCCTATCCAGAGTCTCCAGGACAGATTCGATAAACCTTTCTTCGGTTTCTTTTCGCGGGATATGGTCTTCCCCGAAATATGTGCTCTCGAGCACCAGCGTGCCTGTTTTGGGAAATTTGGCTGCTCCGGGCACAAGCCTCGTTTCCTCAAGATTAAAATCTCCGGTATAGAACAGGCTTTCTCCGGATTCGGATTCCAGAAGGATTCCAGACGCTCCGGGAATATGGCCCGCATTATAGAAGCAAGCCCTGTAGCCATGGGTCTTGAAGGTCTCACCGTAATCCATAGTTCTTGTTCTTTGGCTAAGCTTCTGCAGGTCTTCAGGGTCAAAAGGGGCTACACCTGACAATGTGCTCTCTGCGAGTTTGAGGGTATCTCTCCCTAGAAGAGAAGTAAACTCTGCAGTCGGCGGGGTCATGAAAACATCAGGGTCCAGGTACATAAGGTTAGGCACAGCTCCGCAATGGTCAAGGTGCCCGTGCGAGACAAGCACTGCTTTCGGCTCCATGCCATTAAGAGGATATTCTGAAGGATCTCCTGCTTTTATACCATAATCGAGCAGAATTTCCCCATTTACAAGCAAACCCGAACGTCCGACTTCCCTGCATCCGCCTTTAAAGGCAAGCTCCAGAATAAAAACTCCTTAAAATCTATTAAAATCTTACTATAATATTCGCTATGATATTTGTTAAATACTTCTGTGAGCACAGACAGCCAGAAATTTCTTCAACGTCTAAATACTCTCTACAGACTACCTGAATACTCGCAGTAGACCAATAGTATTAAGCCAAGAGATAAATCTAAAAATATATTGGCAGACTTTAAATTAATCATCCTTTATTTTTCTCAAAGCTGTGATATTCTGGTTTAAGGAATAATATCAGAAAAGGTTTTGATAGTATGGAAACTGTCTCAATAAACAATTAAAATTCGGTAAAATAATATATTAAGTTAAATTACATATATTGTTATGAATGATGAAAAATTTATAACAGCGCTCTCTGAACTAATAAACGGTCGACATAAAAATCCATTCAATTTTTCTATTGATATCGTTTTTTTCAGAACTTTTGAAATTCAATTTAAATCAAAAATTACTAAATGTTAACCATAACACAATTAATATATATTTACAATAAATGAGCTAAATGACAAATAATGTTAGATATATAGTCCGTATGATACTGGTTTTTAAGTGGACCTGCAAAAAATAACATTTAAGGATATTTAAATGTTAGAATGTGCTTGTTGCCGAATGTAGGTTATATGATAAAGATCGTATAGAAATTGTACGCTTTCAAATGTTTGCAGAAAGTATTTTAAAAACTAGTGCTGTGATTCCAAAGTATGTCATAAAACCTTGGTTTTTTATTTCAGTCGAATACCCCGCTAGCTTGCTGCGGGGATGGAAAACTTCCCCGGTAACCGTTGATGATAATATTATTTATCAATCCCATTTTTCGATTGTTAACTTCTGCTAGAACTAAACCTATTAGGTTTATTGTCTTCTTTTACGGAATTTCGAGCGGTGGCGCGAACATACCCCGTTGCTTGCAGCGGGGTGCGCCAGCGCAAATTTGATTAAGAGCCTATCCGAAAAGTACACAATAATATAGTTGCAAAGTTACAATATGTCGCAACATTTTCCTTATAAACTTTTACCAATCTGCTTTTTGTTTAAAAAAGAGACTATAGATTCAGTTAGATTTATGTAGACCATCAAACATTGCAGTTCCGATTGCAATTCCTGTACCTACCCCAAGTCCAATTTTTACACCGTTCATTAAATCATGCGATAAGTATCCCAATAATGTACATGTGACGAGTGCTATAATGAAATTTAAAAATACTTTTTTTACCTGAGACTTCTTCATGTTCATCACTCAAAAAACTATAATATGATAGTTAATTAAATCTTGCTTTAGGTCACTTATTACAAACATGATTTTGAAAACAGTAGTCATAACACTTTTCGGATAGGTTCTAAGTCAACATTCATTATTTGGACTTTTTATCGTTCTTAGGTACTTCCTTTTTCTGATTTGTAAATTGATGTCGTTGTTCAGTGTCACTTGATCCTTTCCAGACTCTTTTATCTTTGCCAGAAAAATTACTTCCTCCATCTGCCATAATATCCTCTTATTTCAATATACTTAACAACAGAATAAAGTAAACTATTAACACAAGTACACTTATCATAAATAGTAAGTATGACCTATTTAACCATTCAGCAATCTGCCTATTTTGATCACGATTTTTGACAATATTGCCTGTAATATCTTCGGTCATCTTTTTATACATTTCCTTTTTTGTTGTTTGTTGTCTGTACAATATTTAGTAAAATCATCGGCTCTCAAAAACCACCAATCTCTAACATTGAGAGCTATTAATCCGCATAAAATAGATGATGTAAAAAATACCAATATTAACAAAATCAAAATAAGCAAAAATGTAGCAGAGAATATTTTTTCTTTAGTTACAGCATCAGCAGATGCTATTAGTGTAGATAAAGAAGCTACAGTTAAACTAAAAATTACACCCACAAAACCAACAATACCAGTCGCTTTATTTTCAATATCACGAGTTTTTTGCCACTCGGTATTGCACATATCAACTACTGACTCATATATTAGCTTTTCACACTCTTCATCACTTTGATTAATATCACTTCGAGATATTACGCACATTGTTTTATTCCTGGTAGTTGGTGTGTTATAGCTAGATTATAGCAAATATTACTAATAACAAATTTAATATGTAAAATAGTATTAAACTTGTATATAAAATAGATGACAGTAGCCAATTATATCCTAGTGCATCGATTCCATATATCCTCAATAAACCACGGATAAACACAGATTAAAACAGATGGTTTCAATTCGTGTTTATCCGTGCTCATCTGTAGTTTTTATGGGAAACTCACTGATCAGTGTTGATTTCAAAGTCCAGTTTTATTTCCATAATTTGGAATCGATGCACTAGGTATGGTGAATAAGGTTGTACGGGTCAGAATAAGATTCAACTTTACAACTGGTTATATTTTTAACTAAAGTACCAATACTCGGACCCAAAAAGCTGCAAGGTTAGGAGTCCATAAGAACTATAAATAATGCATAGCTAAATTAAAAACAATCAACCAGAACCAAAAAATAAGTGTCACTTATTCTACTGCAGGAGACGCATTCATCATATCGAGAAAGATAGAACGAGAAAGACAGAGGCCATTTTCTATATTTATCACCATAGAACGGTCACTTTCAAGCTGGAAATTACATTTGACCTGCAAAAAAAGGGATGAACTGTTTAAAAGAATATTGGGAGAGGGGGAGAGATAGAGTGCCTGATATCATTAATTCTGATACAGTCATAGTCGGGGGAGGCATCACAGGTCTTTACACCTGCTATAAACTAAAACAATTAAAAGGCACTAACCATACCATTTCTCTATTTGAAGCTGCAGGTCGCTTTGGAGGCCGAATTGAGACTGTAGAAATGGGCGGGTTTTTAGCCGAATATGGACCTATGCGGTTTGAGAAGCTTGCACAGCCTCTACTCATGGAGCTTATAGCTGAACTTGGTCTGGAGACGAACTTCTTCGTTCCCTATACAGCGGCAAATGACCCTGATTCTCTTTTTGATTTAACTTATGATGAATCTGGAGGTAAGCGCTCTGGAAGTAAATTGACAACACTTGAGCTTTTAAAACTGGGCATTCTGCGTCTGTTAAATGCAAGCGACGGAGATATGGACGACCCTGATGACCCCAGGAATCGGGCCTGGTGGGCTACTCTTGACGAGGAATACTACAGCTATGTGCGTAATAAGGCGAGCTACAATGGAAAATATCTCTACGAGATGGGCTTCTGGAATGCACTCAGTCTTGTTCTTAGCCACCGTGCAGTGAATAAGATCATTCATTGTGGAACTTTTTACCATGTTATTCATTTTAACCCGAATGCAGCAGAGTGGGTTATTTTCTGGCTGCGCGGACTGCATCCGGATGATGGACTGGTTGGCATAAAACAGGGTACTGGATCCCTTGTTCAGGAGTTAGTCCATAGATTAGACTCCAGATCTGAACTTTCGGTCTCGTTGCATCTTAATCACAGGTTAACGGCCCTTTTTCCCCAGCCTGACGGGAGGGTTTTACTCGAGTTCAAGACTGACAATACAACAGTTAAGGTACTGGCAAAGCGGGTAGTTCTGGCATTACCTCGTTGTCCTCTGATGCAACTTCGTCCTCTATTACCTGAACATATTGGAGAACTGGTAGATTCTGTAATTCCCATTCCGCTGGTAAAATGTTTCTTTGTTAATGAGAGTCCCTGGTGGAATGAATTCACGCCTCCACAGACACGAGCTTCATCTACTCCAGCAAGAGAAATTCATTACGCCTTTAGAAAGGATGGAAGCAGTAAACGTGGAATTGTAATGGTTTATGGTGACCCGCCCAGTATGCGCTACTGGACGCCATTTGTACAACAACAGGAACATCTAAAGGCAGAATTAAATCTCGATAAACGTCTTGTTGAGGGTTACCTTCAGTATTTACGATCAAATCCTGACAATACAGATATTAAAGAAATAAGAGAAGAGGCTGAACTAATAAGTTGTTTCGGCATAAGAGATTGGAGCCGTGAGCCTTTTGAGGCGGGTTGTCATATTTGGAAAGCTGGCGTCCGTGCTGAAGAGGCAATAAAAGAGTTAACAGCATTCTCATTACAGGATTCACCACTATCAAATAAAAATATCCATATATGTGGTGAGGCTTACTCGGATTTCCAGGGTTTTATCGAAGGTGGTTTGCGCACAGCCCTGCGAGTTGTAAAGCAAATTCTTTGAATTTAGAAATAATTTCCGGGCTTTGTAGAGACGTTCTTTTTTCTCTCTTCTGGTAAAGACCGTTCGACGAAGAAGGACGTTACAGGAACAGTTAGGTATGGGGAATAAGGTTAATAAGGGCCAGAATTTAGATTCAAATTTCTAACCGGCTATATTTTTAACTAAAAGTACCAGTTAGGTGATGGTCGACAGCCAAATACTATCATACTCCGGTCTCATACTCTGATTTCAGACCCTGATTTTGTTCTCTTCAGGGAGTTCTTCAAAGCCCGAGAAGAATTTAGGGTTTTAAGGCGAGCTCTAAAAACAGGCAAAAATAAAAAAGCCGACATGAGTGAAGACTATTTTCATGCGTCCTCAACTGTGCCGTTGCATGAGACCTGCCAGTTTTTAACCTTCTTTACACTAATTTTTATGATTTTTGCAAGTTCTATAGGATCAGCTTCTGCGAGGGCTTCTACACTTGTAATCCCGGCTTCCTCGAGTTTTCCTGCAGTGGCTTTTCCCACGCCTTCGAGATCCTTGATGGATTTCGGTCTTTCCTTTTTAGGCTGTAGCGCCTGCTCTTGCTGCTGAGTCTTCTGCCACTCAATAAAATTGCATTGCGGGCAGCCAAGATCCCAGGCTCTTTTTCCCTGATTGATTATGCGGATATGGTGCATCCCGTGCGCTTCACAGGACTTGTCAGTAACTATAATCTGCCCACTTTTTGGAAGAGGCAGGGAGAAGGTACAATTTGGATAGTTATTGCAGCCTATAAAACGGCCTCCCCTCTTCGAACGCCGGATCATAAGTTCGTTTCCGCATAAGGAGCATGTGCCTATGATTTTATCTTCCCTGAGGCCTGCTTGCAGGGATTCTATGATTCTTTCCCGGTTTTTGTCGAGTTCGGTGAATACCTGTTTAAGCATTTCCCTCGATTCTTCAAGAACAGCAACCTCTTTGACCCTGCCCTCTGCAATTCGGTCCATATTTTCTTCGAGCAGCTTTGTCATGTCCGGTTTTGTGATAGTCGGGGAATATTTCTCAAGGGTATCCATTACTGCAAAAGAGGTATTTGTGGGCTGAATCGGATTTCCGTGGATATAAGCCCGGGAATAGAGCTTGCTGATAATCTCGTGCCTGGTTGCTTTTGTCCCGAGCCCGAGCTCTTCCATGATATTAATAAGCCTTCCCTGTCCGTAACGGCCCGGAGGCTGGGTTTCTTTATCCAGCATCTCTTTATTTATTACTTCCAGAGAATCTCCTTCCCTGAGTTCCGGAAACAGCCTGTCTTCAGGAGCGTTGTAAGGATAGTACCATCTCCAGCCAGGCTCTACAAGCCTTGCTCCGCTTGCCCGGAATTCTTCCCCCTCTATATCAAGTCTCAAACGCATGGTTTCCCATTCGCTTGGCCCGGCAAAGGTTGCAAAAAAGCGCCTGACCACAAGTTCGTAAACTTTCCATTCTTCCTCTTTTAAGTCAGCATTTTTTGCAAGAGAGGCAGGATAGATAGGAGGGTGGTCAGTGGTTTCCTTTTTTCCGCGAGTAGGAACAAGTTCTGTTTTTTCAAGTAGGGCATTTGCGTACTCTTTAAAAGGACCCTCCTTGAAAATCTCGATCTGTGCCCTCAGGTCCAGGGTATCGGGATAAACCGTATTGTCAGTCCTGGGATACGAGATATAACCGTTCGTATAGAGAGATTCGGCTATGCGCATGGCGTTTGAGGGACTGAGCCCTATTGCATTTGCTGCGCTGATAAAACCTGTAGTACTAAATGGGATAGGAGGTTGGTCGGTTTTGTTTCCTTTTTCTATTTCCTTTAATTCTGCTTGTTTTCCCAGTTTTTCGAACGCTTTTGTTGCTTCTTCTTTGTCCAGAAAGCGCCGGGTCGAATGCTGGGCTGAAAAAATTTCCCCTTCTGCGTTTTTAAGTTCAGTCTGGATCTCCCAGTAGGGGGTTGGAACAAAAATATTCCGTTCTTTTTCCTTGTCAACAATAAGAGAGAGAGTTGGCGACTGTACTCTCCCTACTGAAAGAAACATTTTCCCAAGCCTGCCTGCTGCAAGGGAAATGTAACGGGTAAGGGCTGCGCCCCAGACAAGGTCAATTACCTGCCTGGAATGGCCGGCATCTGCGAGATTAAAATCAACGTCTGTTGGGTTTGAAAATGCAACTTCTATCGCTTTCGGGATAATTGCACTATAGCGAACCCGGTCAAAAGGAGCATCAGGATTCACCTTTTTTATGATATTTAGAGCTTCGACTCCAATTAGTTCCCCTTCCCTGTCATAGTCAGTTGCAATCGTGACCCTGCTTGCTTCTTTTCCCAGGCTTTTAAGGGCAGTTACTATTTTCCGGTTGATGGGAGTTGTTATGATATCGGCGTCGATAAGGGCTTTAGCATCCACTTTCTGCCAGTTGTTGTACTCTTTGGGAAAATCAATCCCTACAATATGGCCTGAAAGCCCTACAACCGCAGTTTCCTGCCTATTCTCATCAGATCCGATCTCATACCGGTATACGTCCACTCCGCTGACTCTGTCCTTCTTCGGGTTTTTTGGAGCCAGAATAGCAGCTATCCTCCTTGCTGCTATATTTTTTTCAGTTACGATAAGGTGCATTTAAAACTCCGATAAATTCTTTCTAAATTCTATGGAGGAATACCAGCGTACCCCGCATTCCTGCCAGCTTAAGTTAAGCGCGGCTCTTATTTCTTGAAGTTTCTTTTTGCGATATAAATTTTTGGATCGAATCTCAAAATGTACTGTCATCCGTAACTAAAATTAGGTTCAGATATCTTCATCTGACCTTTTTTCTCTCTTTATCAAAGTCTTTATTCATTTTCGTTTCAGTTGTTCACGTTATTTTAAATCAGCTTGAAAGCAAGCTTTGCAGCTTCTTCAGGAATTTTTTACGTGTGAGAGCCTGCGACCCATTTTGATTCGAGTACAATCACAGGTGCTTCCATCTTCAGACCAGGCGCTATTCCCGAAAGAGTCCCGTCTCTCCATTAACCGAAATTAAAGCATCCGAGGATTGGGGTATAAAAGCATTTTTGGCGTGTCCCATTTCATAGGGAAATGGACATTCTATGTCGCAGTTTACTAGATCTTAAATCGATTAATATGAATGTGTATTCATGAAGTATATCGATAATAAAGATAATGACGAACTAATGAATCTAGCCAAAAAGAATTTTCCTGGCAATGAAAAGGATGTAGAGGCTTGTATTAGGCATTTGCGGTTACATAATATAAAGGAAATCACTATATATAACAAACTGTATAAACTTATTTCCTTTTTTCAATTCGTACTACACGAGAAAGTGAAGAGCATCAGCAAGACGGACATAGAAGATTATCTGTCAGTGAAGCGGCAAAGAGAGGAGAAGAGTTAAAAACTGTGACAGTTAATAAGCGGCTAACTGAAATATAGCGATCCGTGAATTTTATAAAGCCCAAAAATAACTTTTTCAAGAATCTCAAATTTCGAAGTGACCAGCCTGATTCAAGCGAGATCAAAGCATATGTCTTTCAAAAATGGATGATTTCTTTGTCTAAAAGAAGGTTTTTATGATACTTCATACAAAAAACCATGTTGTACCTGATTTTATAGACAGGATGATTTGCATGCCGTAGTTCCATTCACATTAGAGATGTAGCTAAAAATATAAATCGTTTAGTTTAACAAAGGTTTTCGGGGAAGTTTTCCATCCCCGCAGCAAGCTGCAGGTATTCGATTGAAGTAAAGCTTCAGAACTATTTTTCATTATCAGAAACTTAATTGATCATTCCAAATTAGAGATTTTGAGAAGCAATTTTGAGTTTTGGGATCAGCTCAGAAGTAAGTTTATAATTTAAACATTGTCTTAGTTTCGGGGTAGGCTCAACTACATTTCACAGAAAACATTCCAGATCGTATTTTTGAGAGTGGGGGCGACTGGAACACTATTGAATAAATTTTATATATTTAAGTGATATAAATAAGTGACAAAAATGACATTTTAACTTAACCATTGATCGAGGGGTATCCTCTAGAATATTTTTGATAAAACAATACTAAATACAGAATGCCGTTAAATACTCATCTTGCCCCTGATTGCCAACTTTCATCCTCGCAGGAAAGCATGACCACATCACCACAGTCCACATCACCACTACCAAGACAACAACACCAGGGGAACATGGCCCTACGGCTCCTAAAGGCCCTGAAAGGGCTTCTCGGGAATGTAGGCCCCGGATTCATTACAGGCGCAGCTGACGACGACCCTTCTGGTATCGCAACTTATGCGCAAACGGGCGCAATCTTCGGGTATGGTCAGCTCTGGCTCGTCTGGTTCACCGGTCCGTTCATGATCGTTATCCAGCAAATGTGCGGCCGGATAGGAATGGTAACCGGAAAAGGGCTTGCAGGCGTTATTCTCGAGCACTACTCGAGGCGGCTGCTTTACGTAACAGTCTCGCTGCTTGTGATTGCGAACACGATCAACATTGGCGCGGATCTCGGGGCGATGGCCTCCTCGGCGCAGATGCTGCTAGGGCTGCCGTTCCTTTTCTGGCTGATCTTCATTACGGGATCCGTTATCGCCCTCGAGATCTTCGTTCCGTACAGGACCTACTCGAGGATACTTAAGTACTTGGCGCTGACCCTCTTCTCATACGTCTTGACGGCCCTCGTCGTCAGGCTTGACTGGAAAGTGGTTTTTCACGCCACGCTGGTCCCGCACTTTGAGTTCTCGGCGGATTACCTGTTCAACATCGTCGCAATCCTTGGCACAACGATCTCCCCTTATCTGTTCTTCTGGCAGGCGTCACAGGAGGTTGAGGAGGAAATCGTGAACGGCCAGATCTCCGATATGGGAATCGGGAAACCCCGAGTGACGCAGTGGGGCGTGACCGAGATGGATGGGGACACGGTAGTCGGGATGTTTTTCTCTCAGGTCATCATGTTCTTCATTATCGTCACCACGGCCGCCACCCTGCACGCTGGCGGGGTCACCAAAATCCAGACGGCGTCACAGGCGGCCGAGGCCCTGCGGCCGCTGGCCGGCGATCTCGCCTACCTGCTTTTCGCGGCCGGGATTATCGGCACCGGACTTCTCGCGGTTCCGGTGCTGGCCGGCGCGTCGGCGTATGCCGTGGCCGAGACAGCCGGGCTGAAGGAGGGGCTCGGCAAGAAGCTTGGCTGGGCCCCAGGATTCTACGCGGTGATTGCCGCATCTACAATGATCGGCATGTCCCTCAACTGGCTCGGGATCAATCCGATAAGAGCCCTCTACTACGCAGCCGCTTTGAACGGCCTGGCCGCGGTACCGGTGATGGCGCTGGTCATCATTATAGCGAACAGGAAGGACTTCATGGGCCAGTTCGTCAATTCGAAGGCGAGTAATGTCCTGGGATGGATTATCGTGCTGATCATGGCCCTGGCCGGGGTGGCGCTGATCTTCAACCTGGTGACGGGAAAGTGACTTTTTCAGGATTATATTTTTTCGGCTCTGCACACTTTGACAGTTGTATATTTTTGAAAATCATAAAATCGCTCTCAAATGACTTATTTTTTGGCGCCTGGTAGACCAGATTTCATTATATTTAGACTTAGCTAGTTGAGAAACTAAATCCAGAAGAACTGATTGACAAAAGGAAAAGATTAGAAAAGATTAAAATTGCTAAGAAGAAGTTTGATGAAGAAAAGCTGAAAAAAGCAAACGTCACAGACAACGATGCTCGAACTATGAAGCATAAAGATGGAAACATGAAAACTTTCCTACAATTGTCAGGTTGCTGTTGATGAAAAAGAACAAATAATTGTTGCAACGGATATTGTCAACGAAAAAAACGACTCGCATCGTAAAAAATTGAAAAGTTGTGCACCTATTCGGCTTTAGTGGGAAGAAAGGAGCGATCTTTCAGATTCCAATTTCAAAATTCGGTATGTGTGGTGCTATATGCTGTTTATAATCTTTTTAGTGTAATTTTAACAGTGCAGAATAAGTGCGATAAACCTTACCTAATTTTACCCAGGATGGGCGACAACCCGACTTTGTTGCAAAAATACTCTCTGTTTATTAATTCATAAACTTCACATTTCTAATCTTGTCATAACTCCATGAAGCTCTTCAGGAGGGAGCTTGTAGAACTGGACAAAGGAAGGAGAAACTTTTTTAATTACGGAAAAGACTTTCCATACTATATTACTGGTAAATATATCGTCTATTCCGTAAAAGATTGTTTTTTCATAGATACCCTTGTCCTTCAGGATCTGTGCCAGATCGATAATTTCCATGTATCCCACATTTATTTCAAAGATGCTCAGTCCTCTTGTCAGTTCTTTTGTTAAAGAGCTTTCTACTCCAAATGGGCTTTCACTTTTGACAATTGAAACAAATATGTTATTTTCATAAATGATATTATTCTTAAACATTACATGAGAAATGTATTTAGGGATTTTATCCAGGTCTCGTGAAAAGAAAAGGGCAGTTCCACTGATTTTATTTTCAGTAGCATATATCCGGTTATATTTTTCAAGAAAATTATCAATTTTCATGCTCTCCATCAGTTCATAAAGTCTCTTTTGTCCGGAAGTGTATATAACCAAAAGAGAAAATACAACAGCTGCTATTACAATTGACCAATAACCTCCATGTGGTATTTTATAGGTATTTGAGAGAAGGAATGTTATGTCAATAAATGTTATAAATAGCGAAATTATAGCCTTCAATACCTGTTTTTTGTGATAAAATATCGAAGTCATCATCATGCCCGTAATCGACATAGTTCCTGTAACCGCCAATCCATATGCAGCAGCAAGTTTGCTCGATTCTTGAAACTCAAGTATCATTAGTAATACGGAGATCAGGAGCATCCAGTTTACTGCACTAATATATATCTGTGATTTAAATTCCCCGGATGTGTAATCAATCTTTAACATTGGCATTATTCGAGTTGTTATGCCCTGATATACGATTGAGAATACACCGCTAATCATAGCCTGAGAAGCAATAATGGTAGCCATAATACTCAGGATAAGGAATGGAATAAATATTAGATGTGACTGTTGATTTATCATCTCAAACAATATATTCTTCGAACCCGGGTTTCTAATAAGGAATGCTCCCTGTCCAAGATAATTTAAAACTAAAGCAAAAAATACCAATCGCCAAGCTTTTAAAATCGGCTCTCTCCCCATATGACCCATATCGGCATACAATGCCTCACCACCTGTTGCACACAGAATGACTTCAGATAATACAAAAAATCCTGCAATTCCATTATCCAGAAGGAACCTGACAGCATAATAAGGGTTTACAGCTTTAAGCACAGTTGGAGTATAGAATATTGAGGCAATACCGGAAGATGCCATGGCTGCAAACCATAAAAACATTATCGGCCCAAATGCCCATGCGATTTTTTCAGATCCTTTCTCCTGCAAGGAAAAAAGGCATATTGCAATTATACTGGCAATTAAAACTAGAATACCCTGTCCTGTATTTTCAAATCCGGAAATAATACGTATTCCCTCAACAGCACTCAATATGCTTATTGCAGGCGTAATCACTCCATCTCCAATAAGGAATGAAGTTCCAATATAGGCTAATATCGTAATTAAAGATGCAATTCTACCCGATTTTAGCAGAGGAGTAAGTATCTCTTTTAAGACAATAGTCCCTCCTTCTCCTCTTTTCCCCAGGCTCATAGCAAGCCAGGCATATTCTACTGTCACAAGCAAAATAAGAGTCCAGATAATTAGGGATAAAACGCCTACGACGCTAGCTTCCGTAGGTTTTGTAAGAAGAAATATAACTGTCAGGGTATAGATGGGACTTGTTCCGATATCTCCAAAAACAAGACCCATAGAATTTATTATTCCCTTGAAATTATAGTTCTTATACATAGTATATTCTCTGTATTTTTAGAATCTAATTTTTATATTTAATACAAAATTGCTTTCCAATAAGCTAATTACCTATTTATTTGTTTTATTTTGTACAATTACTATAAAATAAAAAATAAAGTGTTATCCTAAAAGTCCTAAAAAAATATATGTCTTTCTATTGGAACTGAATCAAAACCTTTGAACATTATCTCGGGATAATATCGGATCGTGGGTGTGAGTTGTTAAAAACATAATCGGTAAAAACTCTATATACTTTTCTTAACCATGGTAACAATGCTCGTTTTTCAGAATTGATCCATGACTCGTGTACACGACCTAATATCGTAGATCTCGAATATTGAGTTTTATTTTCAGCTTCTTGCAGCTGATTAAGATAGGTTTTCTACAACCAAAATTGTATCACATTATAAGCCTTATAGTTCATTCTTAGCCATCATTCTTAGCCATCATTTACATTACCACTTTAAAAATCTAGCCGCCCAGCTCACGTTTTTTCTAAGTAAATGTTTCCTTAACTCGTCAATTCCAAGCAGGAAGATTGCAAAAGGAATGGAAAGCAATACATACCTGAGGTCAAGGGGCGAAGTGTTAAAAATAAGATTGGCAAACGGATTCCAGATAATAAAAGCTAGAATCAGTAATTCAGTTGCAATCCCTACCAAAATCGCATGGTTGCTGAATAAGCCCATTGTGAACACTGACTGAAACCGGGTTCTGGAAGCAAAAACGTTAGCTATCTGACAGATGATCACTGCTGAAAAGAACGCGGTAATCGCCTGTATATAAAGGGGATTATTGTTTGCAAGCTGTTCGCCGAATTTCCAGCCCCCTTCAAGAAGTACGGCAAAATAGCAGAAAAAGCCTGCTGCAGCTTCTATCGATCCCTTTATTCCATAAGCTGTTAAAAGCACCTGAGGCGTTAGCAGCTTTTCTTCTCTGGTTCTTGGAGGCCTTCTCATAATATCTCCTTCTCCTTTTTCCATTCCCAGAGCAATGGCAGGCAACATATCCGTACCCAGATCAATTGCCAGGATAAGCTGTACTGGCATAGGAAGGGGAAGAGCAAAGAGAACAAAGGCTATGAACGGCAGAACTTCAGGGATATTACTGGCAAGGATGTATACAATGAACTTTTTTATATTATCAAAAACAGTTCTGCCTTCCTCTATAGCATTCACGATCGTGGCGAAATTGTCGTCCAGGAGCACCATATCCGCAGCTTCGCGAGCTACGTCCGTGCCGCTGCCCATTGCAACCCCCATATCTGCGTTCTTAATTGCAGGAGCGTCATTGACTCCGTCTCCTGTCATGGTCACGATCTCTCCCTCAGCCTGAAAAAGTTGTACTATTTTCAATTTTTGCACAGGAGAAGTACGGGCAAATACGATGCTCGGGTTTTTCAATCTTGAAGAAAGATCCGTACTTGAGAGTGACTCCAGCTCGTTTCCGGTAATAATTTCAAGGCTTTCGGAATCCGCAAGTCCCACGTTTTTCGCTATTGCTTCTGCAGTGACCGGGTGATCACCGGTTATCATAACAACCTTTATTCCGGCCGCATGACACTTTGCAATAGCCTCTCTGGCTTCGGGGCGCGGAGGGTCTACAATCCCGATAAACCCCAGGAAAATAAAATCTCCGGTATACTCTTTCTGTTCTTCTGCTTGCCTGTACGCAAGGGCAATTACCCGTTCTCCTTTTTTTGCCAGTCTCAGATGCCGGTCAAGAAGCTCTTTTTGCTCAGTCTCATCCAGTTTCCGAACTTCTCCTGAATCCATAACTGCCCCACACATCTCCACAACCACTTCGGGAGCACCCTTAAGGTACACTTCGAGTTTACCTTCAGGAGTGTGGCAGACAACTTCCATTCTTCGGGTCAGGGAATCAAAAGGGAACTCTTCCAGCCTTGGATATTCACCCTGAAGCGTGTTTATATCCTGAAAACTATTTGCAAAAACAAGAAGTGCTCCTTCGGTCGGATCGCCGGTGTATCCAGTAGGTAATTCGCGAAGTTTTGCGTTATTGCAGAGCCCTGCGACCCTTATTAAAGCAGGAGACACTTTTTTAGGGTCCCATATGGGACTTTCTACAACATAAACCCTTTTTGCTCCTGAACCCGTAACTTTTCCTGCAATGCCTTGTTTTGTATTTTCTTCTGCCTCCTGCTCTTCAACCCTTTTTTCGAGACCTGAAGGTATTTTAGGTTCGAGACTTTCAAAACCAACAATAAGAGAATTTACTGCCATCCTGTTCTGGGTAAGAGTTCCGGTTTTGTCAGTACAGATGACAGTAGTTGAGCCCAGAGTTTCTACGGATTCGAGGTTCTTTATAAGGGCATTCCGCGAAGCCATTCGCCTGGAAGCCAGACTAAGGGCAAGAGTTACCGTGGGCAAAAGTCCTTCAGGCACATTTGCAACTATAATTCCGATCGCAAAGATGAGGCTTGCAAGAAAGGTATCCTTAAGAAAAAACGCGAGAATGAAGAAAGTTACCCCCATAAAAATCGCAATTGCAGAAATGATTTTTATAAAGCGGTTGAGTTCTCTCCGGATGGGAGTATCTACACTCAAAATCTGTTCTGTGAGTATCGCAAGGTTTCCAATCTGGGTGTTCTGTCCTGTTCCGAAGACGACAGCCTTTCCATTTCCGCTTTGTACTAGCGTCCCGGAAAAGACCATATTTCTGCACTCAAGTATTTCCGAGTTAGTGCATTCAAGAGAGCGTAGTTGAGGTTCTGCTTCTCCTGTGATGGTCGAATGATCAACTTTCAGAGAATTTGTCTCAATTAAACGCCCGTCAGCCGGAACTTTATCTCCTTCCTCAAGAAGGATAATATCTCCTGCAACAAGTTCTGATGCCAGAACATCTCTGGCTTTACCTTCCCTTAAAACCTTTGCACGGGGAGGGAGAAGCTGCCGAAAACTTTCCATCGTTTTTGCAGCCTGGTATTCCTGTATGAATGTGAAGGTTCCATTAAGGATTACAACCACACCCAGAGCAATTCCAATATACAGATTCCCTTTCCCAGGATCAAGGTATTCTCCAAGGAAAGATAGAATAGCTCCTACAGTCAGCAGGATGGAGAAAAAATTCCGAAACTGTCGGATATACTTCTTTAATATGCTCTCCTTTCCTGTTTCTTCGAGAACGTTGGATCCACATTCCTGAAGTCTCCTTGCAGCTTCCTGCTCGCTGAGTCCGCTTTCGTCAACTTCTAATCTTTGAAGGAACTCAGAAAGAGAGATTTTATGTTCATCGCCCTGCGGAGAGCAAATCTTGCTTTTGCTACCAGTCAATTTCGTCTTCATCGAACATCCCTTTTTATCAAGAGCAGTTACTTTCCCCATCGTAGCAGGAGCAACCTGAAGGACCACATCTGTAAAGGAGGATCCAAGAATCAAGTAATCTTCCCATACAAATGGAGGTGAAGTAAGAACGAATGATCTTCCTCGAGGCTGTAAGGCAGGCGATTCCCAGATATTCTTACCGTTCTCGGCATTTAGGGTGATTACAGTCCCGTTAGGATCAGTTGAAGCGTAAAATTACTCCATTGTCGTATGCTATGCCGTGTACAGGTGAAGATCCTGTTTTAGGGTCGTACCTCTACTTATTAAGTCCAGTATCCATATCAAAAGCAATGACCTGGTACTTGTTATTATGAACATGTCCAGTATTTCCTACTATTAAAGGCGAGTCCTCAATTATATGTCCTGTGTTAAAGAATTTGTTTTAAGTTGATAAGAACACGTTTCTGTAAGAACTTTTTTCGGCAGTAATAATTGCAATCCATATAGAACCTTTTTTAAGTTG
>NZ_JAVKPK010000060.1:0-21273 GCF_031461075.1 Methanosarcina baikalica
ATGAAAAAAGAAGTAGATTGAATTAAAAAAGCATCAAGATTATTGATTTTTCCCACTTTTACCCCTCTCTTTCTTTATCCTTTCAAGCAAAAACTCAGCTGTCTCATAATCCCTGCCTTCTCTTCTGGCAATTTCAGCCTCTGTCGGCACAAGCTCTCCTGAAAAAGCCTTTGCAAGAATGGACTGCTTTAATTTCTCTGTCTTTTCTCTTGCCGTTTTAACTTTTGCTTCGATCGAATCTGCAAAAGCAAAGAGGGCATCAACACGCCGAACTATTTCTTTCTGTTCGGGGATTGGAGGAACAGGCAAGGGTAAATTTTTCAAATCTTTTATATTGATGCCTGTATATGCAACACCTTTTGTCATTTCCGAAAGCCAATTTTGACTCCATTTGGATGCGATAGCGTAGCTAAAGAAATGACTATTTAAGCCATTAATTAATGGAATGACGGCGACTTCCCGCGAAATATTAAATCCAGCCATATCTTGGGGAACAACAGCAACTCCTCCTAATGTACCTCGAACAGTTACTAGAATTTCCCCCCCTTTTAAAAAAGTACGAGAATAATTCGATGCAATCTCTGGAGATATACACTTAACGTGATTTTTATCGATTTTTAACCAGCGAACATCAGATGAGCGTAATGTTGGAATTCCATCTTCAACGGGCTGTCCAAGTTTTATGACTCCGTAAGTCACTGCTCTATTATTGTCACAGAGATTATGGCATCTAGACAACTCCCATTCTTCAGGTATCGATTGTGGAATTATTGGATCATAGTCACTTGGCACATAAGCGTCAAAATTTTCAATTAAGTTATTCAAGAAATCAATGCATTCTAAGTCGTGTTTACATTCCAAATTTTGTTTATATTCTTCTCTCCATGCCTCAGTCAGCCTTCCGTTACAAGAAGCAGCAAGCACCGATTGCCTGAACCTCTTCAAAATCTCCGGCACCCGGTCAAGTTTTTCATTTGTTGCATCCAGACAGGCGAAAAGTGCTCCAATGGCTGAAACGATGCGGTGCTGTTCAGGAAGTGGAGGAAGAAGAATTTCAATATTATTTAGATTTCCCTGTGTTAATTTTGGCTGCGCACTGCCTGTAATGAAAGGAAGCAGATCAGTTGAATTGAAAAAAAAGCTAAGATACCCTAAAGGGATATTAGAATAGGTTTTTACGATGTGTGCGTGATTATTAACCCAAAATCGTCCTTTTGCAATAAATGCAATGGGAGTATTTCTTGCAACAAGATTTGCTCCATCTTCTGAAATTAATAAAAACTCACCATCAAAAATGTAATCGTCAATATAATCGATAATTCCTGATGCTCCGTAGTATGGATATTGACCTTGTCGTTTTTTTCTATCAGAAGACTTTAAGGGGACTCTTTTTCCATCAAAATTCTGAATTATTTCTTCAAATTTTGCTGAAATCCACCCTTCCGGCAGTTCAATATTCTGCTGCATAACCATTCCCCATCAGGTCAAGAATTGCATTCAGTTCGCCCAGTGCCGCTTCAAGCTCTTCGATTGCTTCCGCTGCAAGCTCTTCGGGGTCGAGCAGGTTGTCGGTGTCGCTTAATGAATCGTCCCGCAGCCACTTCAGGGAATCGATTTTGTAGTCACAGGCTTTGAGTTCGGAGATGTGGAAACTGTGCCAGCGGTCTTCCTGTGAGTCTTTTTCTTCGCGTTTTGCTCTGCCGTTGGGATCGGGGCCGAAGCACTTTTCAAATTCCGCAAAATGCTCTTTTGTAAGCGGACGGTCTTTTTTTGTGATCTTGGGGACGTTGGTCCGGCAGTCGTAAACCCATGTGTGATCTGTGGGGATGCCTTTCGTGAAAAATATCACATTAGTTTTGGTGCCAGGGGAATAGGGCGTGAAGGTGCCGTCCGGAAGGCGCATTACTGTGTGTAGATCGCAATCCTCGCAGAGTACCTTGAAAACCTCTCCTGCCTGGTCGGCAAAAAGCACATTGTCAGGGACAACGATTGCGGCTCTACCGCCGGGTTTTAAGATGGTCATAACGTGCTGGATGAAATTAAGCTGCTTGTTTGAGGTATCGATAACAAAATCCTCACGGACAGGGGCTTGATTTGCGCCTTTTGTCCCGAAAGGGGGGTTCGTGAGCACCACATCAAACCTTTTTGACTCCGGGATTTCATAGATGGAATCTCCGAGCTTGATTTCAGGCTCGATGCTGTGAAGATACAGGTTCATAAGGGCAAGCCTGCGCGGGCGTTCCACAAGTTCCTGCCCGAAATAGGTGCTGTAACGGATGAGTTTTGCCAGGTCGCGGTCAAGGGCTCCGCCTGAAGTCATAGCCTTCAGCCATTCATATGCACATACCAGAAAACCGCCAGTACCGCATGCAGGGTCCATTATTGAAAAATCGCGGTGATTTCGGGGATCGGGTTTTGTGCACCTTACGATTGTCTGGATAACAATTCTGGGAGTGAAGTATTGCCCTGCACCTTTCTTGCCTTCACTTGCTGCTTTTTCCAGAAGGCCCTCAAAAGCCATAGCCTTGACATCAATATCAAGCCCTGTCCATTCGGTTTCATCAACAAGTGAAATGATCTTTTTAAGGCTTACGGGGTTGTGAAAACGCGAAAGGGCACCTGCAAAGATATCACCAAGGAGCTCTTCCTGCTTACCAAGTGTCCGAAGCGCATCGTTATAATGTTCAGTGAGTTCAGTCCCTGATTTTTCTTTCAGGGATTGCCAGTCGCAGGCTTCCGGTAGTTTTATACTACGCTCGTCTGCCATCTTCAAAAAAAGCAGGTATGTAATTTGTTCGATATAATCGCCGTAATCGATACCTTCATGCCGTAAAGTATGGCAAAAACCCCATAATTTCTGTACAATATCACTCATGCTGCAACTGCCCTGTTAAATTCTGAAATCAAAGTTGAAAGCTGGCCTTCAAAAACACGGTTAGCCTTATTCCAGCCGCCGTAATCGGAAAACACAGGAATGTATTCAAAGTCCTCTTTGTCGATGGAGAGGTTTGCAATCAAATGCGACCTGATACGGTCAAGCCATACATGCTGATCAGGTGTAAAATGTTTTCCCACGGTCACTCTGTCAAAAGCAAAGCTAACACGCTCTTCAGCTGTCAACAAAGACTCTTCTTCGCGGGCAGCGTGCTTGATCATCGAAATAATATCCACAAGCGCCTTGTTGTAACTTACCTTATGAGCTCTTTGCAAATTCTCAATAGTAAACCGCTGCTGAGAAGATTCAAGCTTTTCTTTCAAATCTCCAAGTGCATCGGTATTCCAATCTTGAGGACGGTCAAGAAGGATGCCGATTGCGGCAATCTTTTCGGAATTCTCTTTTACAAATTCGGAAAAAATATTAAGATAATCTTTCGGTTTATACTCATTTCCTGCAGCATCTCTTACTATCCAGGTAGATGAAACCACATCTCTTATTGCATAATCCACAAGGAAAGTTTTTGATGGTCTGGGATAATTCTCAAGCAGGTTCAAAAAATCAGGATTTCTCAGGGTTTCCATAGTTCCTGTGAAGTCCTCTGAAAGATGTCCTTCAAGAGAAATCGCAAAACGGTTCAAATCGCCCTTTTCTACAAAAGCGCTGAACATATCCCGAGCTTCCCCGCTCATCTCTTTATAAATTCTATTGAGCCGTTTTGTCAGGATACGTATATTATAAGCCCTGTCCCGGTTATTCCAGATCTCTTCAACAATCTTTCTTATTGGTTTTACTTCTTTGTTGGGCGGCTCGACTGTCACACCAGTAACCCCTTTGAAATAATCGAAAAGGGTTCCACCAAAGCAATCAAAAACAACAAAATGAGACTTATCCGGATAATGCTCCCCTTTGCGTGTACCGCGTCCAATCATCTGTTCAAAAAGGATACGGGACTTAACAGACCTCAAAAACACAATATATTCAATGTCAGGAACATCAACCCCTGTTGATAGAAGATCAACAGTTACTGCAATTCCCGGCTCTTTTCTGTTCCTGAACTCCCTGATTCTCTGCAAAGGACGGTCAACTTTGCCTGTAATTTTCTGGACGAACGAATCCCCTCTACCAAAGATATCTCTTGCCAGATCAACTATTTGATCAGCATGAGATGAAGAATTTGCCAGATCTTGCACGGCAAAGATAAGAGTCTTTGGAAAGCGTCCGTATCTGTCTTCATGTTCTTCAGCATAACGTTTAATCTCTTGAAGGATTTTCTTGTTAGAATCAATATTTGTGATTTCCTTCTCAATTTTCTCAGCTGAGAACTCACGTTCGTCTTCAAGCATGTCTATTTTACTTTGCCCGGTTTCGGGATCTATAACCCCAACCATTTCACCTTCACGAAGGAATATTCCATTCATGCGAACGCCTGATTCCAGTGCAACAATGTCATAGTCAACCAGATAGCCATCTTGAACAGCCTGCTCATAGCCGTACTTGTAAGCAATATCTTTAAAGTATGCATAAGTATGAGCAGCAGGCGTGGCCGTAAGTCCTACTTTGATGGCATCAAAATGGTCAAGGGTATTTCTCCATATAGAAACTTCCTGTGCAGAATACCCCCTGTGGCACTCATCAGCTATGATAAGGTCAAAAGCATGAATTGGAATATCGAGCTTCCCTGCATCCTCATCCACTGACTCGTCACTGCACGAGAACTCAAATGTTTTTCCAAACAGGTTGATACTCATCCTCTGGATTGTGGAAACGTATACAAAACTGTGTTCAGGCTTCGGGGCTGTAAGGTAAGTTTCAGGAATCAGATTTGAATCAAAAGATTCATTTTCATCTAGATCTCCTCTTTGAAACCGCTGGCTGTAAACTTCATAGGTTTTGTCAAATTTCAGTCCCTGTTCGGTTTCAAAAGATGAAAACGCTCTGACAGCCTGTGCAGCAAGTGCTCTCCTGTCAACGAGAAACAGGACTCTTTTTGCAACACCTGCCTTCATCAAACGGTAAATAAGATTGACAGCCGTGAATGTCTTCCCGGTTCCGGTAGCCATTGCAACCAGCATGGTCCGTTTACGATCAATAATAGCATGTCCTATGGCATCACAGGCTTCACGTTGATAGGGTCTCATTCTTGTGTTATTAGGTATATCAAAAAATTTGGTACTTCTCTCTTCAAAGTCATAATTTAACTTCTCAACCAGAGCCTCAGGCGTATGAAATCCGTATATTTGTCTCGAACGGCTAAGAGCATGACGAACATCATGATGTCGGATCTCTTTTCCGTTTGTTGAGTATAAAAAAGGAACTCGATACCCGTTAAAATTGAAAGGATTACCAGGAAGCCCGCGTGAATACCTTTCCGCCTGCGTTAAAACACTCTGTGTACCAGATTTTACCTTCTTTGCCTCAACGATTCCGAGAATTTTTCCCCCTACACAAAGTGCATAATCTGCAGGCCCGGATCCAGTGGGATATTCTCTAATCGCGCATGTATTGTAATTTTTTTGTCCTTTTGTCTCGTCGTAGGAAACTATCTCCCACCCTGCAGCAACAAGCATCGGATTTATGAGCTTTTTCCGTGTCTCAGATTCGTTGAGGTCAACCATTGTGTATCATCATAATTAGTAGAATTTTGTTATGGGTAGATAAACTTCATCACATATTATATTAATTTGTATAAATAAGTTAGATATTTTTATGAATATCGATGCCTGTATGCTAGGTTTCTATGTCTGATTTCTATCCCCCCATGTTTTTATTTGTTTTTTACAAAGAAAAAGCCGCTCTGCTTCGCGAGCGGGACAGGAAGATCCAAGATACAGTGATCAGGCTGTACTTTCATCAGATTAACTGTTAATTTTTTTAAGAACGTACTGATTTATATATTCCCAAATTTACCTTCTGCCATGAGCAACGGAAGTATCAGAGCAAACATTAAAGAAGGGTTAAATGTCGGAATTGTCTTAAAAGAGGACCAGAGAAGCGGGAAAATCACTCAAGGCGTTGTAAAGAGGATTTTAACTAATTCTCCAACTCATCCTCATGGCATAAAAGTTCAATTAACGAATGGTCAGGTTGGAAGAGTTAAGGAAATCTATTCAAATCTTGAAAAGTAAGCCTTTTTTCAAAGCAGCGGCATTTCTGTCTCAGGCTGTCCTCAGGCAGTTTTATCCTTATTTAATGAAAGGGGCAGGTTTTTAATAGTAAAATAATACTTTTTAAAGATAAATACCAATGGCCTTAAAAAAAGTGATTTGGATGGGTCTCACAAAAGTTCACACTCGATTAATTACCTATTTACTGAGTTTTAAAAAGCTGCTGCAAGATGCTGCTGGCGTTCTCCTTCTAAGGCAGTGGAAACAGATAGAAAAGGAAAACATAGTATCTGTAGAAGATTCTATGCTTCCGGAAATTCGTAAAATCCAGGCAGAAGGGTTTAAAAACGGAAGCCTGGAAAAGCTTGTAAAGTATTCAAAGAATTCCAGAAATATCTTTTATGTTATTAAGAATGGGGATAAGGTCGTTGGCTACTGCATATACTACCTGAAGCCAATACTTTCGTTCAAAGGCTTTGAGAAACAATCGGTAATATGTTCAATTGCAACCGACAGGAATTTCAGAGGCAGGGGTTTTGCAGAGAAGTTGTTAGAAAATAGTATAGAGGAAATGAAGTTAAACGGAATATCATCTATTCTCTTATATGTAAATGTAAATAACCTTCCTGCCATACGGCTGTACAAAAAAACTGGCTTTCGAGTAATCAAAGAAGTAATAAATATATGCGGCCAGAAAGAGACGTGTTATGAAATGGAATTCAGACTTTTTTGACTTATTTCCCACGTATTTCTTTCGAACTTTAAAAAGCTCTTGGAAAATCTTGAAAAAGAAAGGACTGCGTACTTTCGAGGCATAATTCGGGTTTTATGCCTCTATCTTCGAAAAAAGCACTGCTCCTATAGCACAGACAAGGATTGACAGTACACCTATTACTGCCAGATCGCTGTAGATTCCGAATACACTCATCCCGGTAATAGCCCCTCTCAGACCGTCCACGCCGTAGGTCAGGGGATCGATCCTGCTTATGAAATAGATTGCCGACGGCAGGTTCTCAAGAGGAAAGAGGGCTCCTGACAGGAAGAAGATTGGCATGATGAGGAAGTTCATGATCAGCTGGAAGCCGTGCATGTCTTTCATTTTCGAGGCTATGGCAAGGCCAAGGCCTGTGAAGAAGATGGCTATCAGGGACATGAAAATTAACCCAAGCCCAAGGCTGCCGAGGCTTGGAATCCTGAACCCTAGCGCATAGGTCAGGCTCAACACGATCAGGCCCTGTATCATGGCTATGGTTGCACCTCCAAAGGTTTTTCCGATCATAATTTCTGTCCTTGAGATAGGAGCTACAAGCGTTTCTTTGAGAAAACCGAATTGCCTGTCCCAGATTACCTCAAGTCCGGAAAAGACGGCTGTAAAGAGAATTGACATGGAGACAATTCCAGGGGCAAGAAAATCCATGTAGCTCGCTCCCCCGCTGGCCCTTGCATACATAGGGCCGAAACCGAAACCGAACGTTACCAGAAAGAGCAGGGGCTGCCCGAGAGAGCCTAGCAGCCTGGATTTGGAGCGCCAGTAATGTTTTAGTTGCCTGAGCCAAAGGATATAGATTACCTCGATCAATGCCTGTTCCTCCTTCTCATGCCCCGTATCGTTCTCACTTTATTTCCAGATTCGTTATTTTGATCCCGAATGTCCCTGCCTGTCAGCTTCAGAAAAGCCTCTTCTAAGGATTCGGATTCTGTCCGTCTCTTTATTTCCTCAACTGTACCGGATTCTATAATTTTCCCATGGTCAATGATTGCAATCTGGTCTGCAATTGCCTCGGCTTCTTCCATGTAGTGTGTAGTTAGAAAAATTGTCATTCCTTTTTCTTCGTTAAGTTTTCTGATATGGTTCCAGATGGAGTTTCGGGTCTGGGGATCGAGGCCCACCGTGGGCTCGTCGAGAAAGAGAACTTTCGGGTAGTGGACAAGCGCTCGCGCAATCTCAAGCCTGCGCTTCATGCCGCCTGAATACTTTTTAACATAATCTTCCCGCCGATCCCAAAGCCCGACGATCTCCAGAGCTTCCCGGATTCTTTCTGCCCTTTCTTTTTTTGGTACTTTGTAGATGACTGCATGGTAGACAACATTTTCGTAAGCCGTAAGCTCGTCATCAAGGCTGTGGTCCTGAAAGACTATCCCGAAAGATGCCCGGGCACTGTCCTGCTCTTTAAGCACGTTGAAGCCATTAATGCTGATTTCCCCTGATGTGGGCTTCAAGACGGTTGTGAGCATTTTGATGGTTGTGGATTTGCCTGCCCCGTTTGGGCCGAGAAAAGCAAAAATCGAACCGGTTTCAACATTGAAGCTGATGTCTTTTACAGCCGTAAAATCATCGAATTTCTTTGTAAGGGATTGGACTGAGAGTATATTTTGCATAACTAAGCCTTAACATTTTTTAATAGGAAAGTTTGAGTTTATGGGAGTTTCATTTTCATTGTTTAATTATTCTGAGCCCGGCAAGACTTTTGAAATAAGTCTTGGAAAGAATCTCGGATAATTCCTGCGGCAGTTTTGCAAAAAGCACTCCCACGTGCATGGAAATGGATCCGACAATTATACATTCGATTATAAAAACCTGTACTTCTATAGTGAAAGTTAGTGAATTTATTATGGAAATTACATTCCAATTATAAATAGTCTGCTATTATTATGTAGCAGATTTATAACATTTTTATCTCTGGCTAAACTATTATTGTTTTTTAAAACATATCCTCTACTTTTTTCTTTAATATCTTCCAGCTTTTTCTTTAATATCTTCCAGTTCTCTTTTAATATCCTCGACTTCTTTCTTTAAACTTCTCTTTTGTACATAGTTGTTTCTTTTGATCTTCTGACCCAGCTCACATCTGGAAAACCTTGCTCTCTTCCACAGTGGAGGAAAGAATTTAAATCCTTGAGGAAATGTTTTATTGGAGATAAAAAAGTCAGTTTCACATTTTAGATGAAATATCGGTTTGTGTGACTCTTATCGGCTTTATCCGAACTTTTCTTTGAATTTATTCATCTTTGCACGTTTATTTAAGTTTATTTAATCTACATGCTATCAACTTATAAGCTTAGGTTTATTTATTACTGAATTATTATTTAACTTGGATTTAATTTTTATTTTCTGAGTTAACTATTATTTAACCTTAAATTCAGTATCATTTAACTATCATTTAAGATGGATTTGGTTACTAGTTACGATTTAATCTACAAAGTAGTAGGCGGAACAAAATATGAAAAGAAAGTGGGAAAGGGACTTAGGACTTCAGGGACGGATGCTTTTCACAATGTTTCTACTGGCAGTAGTTTACCTTTTTTTCCTGGCATTTCTTACATACTATGGAACGCCTCCGGTCTTCATGATTTTATTCATCGGGCTTTTCATGGGTATTCAATACTTTTATTCGGACAAATTGGTTCTCTGGACAATGGGGGCACATGTAGTCTCTGAAAGTGAAGAACCACAGTTGCATGGAATGATTACCAGGCTCTGCGCAATAGCAGATCTTCCGAAACCGCAGGTGGCAATTGTCAGGACTCAGGTCCCAAATGCCTTTGCGACAGGCAGGAGCCCAAATAAAGCTGTTGTTGCAGTTACGACAGGGATTATGGATAAGCTCTCTCCAGCCGAGCTTGAGGCAGTGCTTGCCCACGAGCTGAGCCACGTCAAGAATAGGGATATGGCTATCATGACAATTGCCAGTTTCATCTCAACACTTGCCTTCTACTTTGTCCGTTACAGCCTTTACTTCGGAAACATGGGAGGAGACAGGAAGAAAGAAGGCGGAAGTATTTTGCTTGTGTGGCTGGTTTCAATTGCAGTCTGGGTTGTCAGCTTCCTCCTGATTCGTGCCCTTTCCCGCTACAGAGAATATTCTGCAGATAGGGGTGCAGCCATTATCACCGGTCAACCGTCTGATCTTGCATCTGCTCTTATGAAAATAAGCGGGGTTATGGCCAGGGTCCCGAATGAAGACCTCAGGAAAGTAGAGGGAATGAATGCCTTTTTCATTATCCCTGCAATCTCAGGTTCTTCTATAATGGACATCTTTTCCACTCATCCATCTGTGGAAAAAAGAATAGCCAGGCTCGAAAAGATGCAACAGGATATGAGTTAACTGATTATGAGCTAACAGGACATGAGTTAAACAAGGAGAAATTAAATGGGCCTTCGTGATTTTATGGATGCGGTTCTCGGGAGGAGCAGTCTTCCGAAAGCAAAAAGCGACAAGCTCTTTGCAATTTCTACAGCCAGCATTACTCTGGAAAGCAATCTCGGTCTAAAACCATCAGGATTGGCAGGAATTTGCTTTAAGCCAATAGGAGCTTCAGCCTATGAATCCGCACGAAAGGAGATTCAGGAGCTTTTGGAGTACAGTTCAAAGGAAACGGAAACCGAATTCAGGCTGGAAAAAGACGAATTCAACTTCCTGTGGGCTATTTTTAAAGATCTGGACTTCGAAGACCTTGTTGCAAACATCCACCTGGTAAGCGAGACCCTTGAAGAACACGGCTTTGGCGAGCAGATCCTCTGTGCCATTTACAGGTTTGACAGCGAACCCGAAGCCGGAACAGCCGAACGTGAAGGAAAAGCCGGCGGCAGGAAAGTAGTTTACTGGATTTATAATTTTAAACAGGGAACCTATTACCCCTTTATTCCTCTTTCAGGAAAGCAGAGGGACAGTCCCTTTGAATTCAGGCTCAGGGCAGAAATGGAGAGGGAAATGCCTATCGAAAAAAATGTGGAAAAATGGTATCCTCTCTGGGGAATTCCATTCTAAAAAACGGTCATTTCAGTAAATTAAATTCGTTAGATTCTTAATTGAATTTATTTATATTGAGTTCACTTAATTGAGTTAAATTCTAAACCTTCAGCTTTAAGTTTATCCATGAGCTCTTCCGAGTATTCGGGCACCGAACCCGGTTTTGATGCCACATATGTCCCAAGGATACAGGCAATTGAAGCTGCTTTTGAAACTCCGTATCCTGAGAGGCAGGCGTAAAGAAAACCCGCAGAAAAAGCATCACCTGCTCCGACGGTATCCGCCACCTCTACAGGAGTGGTTTTTACTTCCTCATAAATGCCTTTATGGTAAACAGCAGCTCCTTCAGGCCCTTTTGTTATGCAAATTATGGATATGCCAGGGTACCTGTCCGTAAGGAGGTGGCAGAGAGCTTTGTAGGGGTATCTGGTATCAAAAAGCAGGTTGGAAACAGTAGTAGCTTCTTCCTCGTTCATCTTGAGAATTGTGGAGTGGTTGAGGGAAGATAATATCCATTCCTTGTGGTAGAACCCGGTTCTGAGATTTATGTCGTAGAAAAAATGTTTTGCCTTTATTTCCGAAAGCAGCCTTTCCAGAGTTTTCCTGTTTTCTTCCGACCTCTGGGCAAGCGTCCCAAAACAGAAAACGTCCCATTCCTCTCCCAAAAGAGCCCTAAATTTCGTCTCATCCGGCGTAATCGCGTCCCAGGCCACACTTTCTTTTATAGTAAAAATAGGGATTCCTTCATCCTCCAGTTCGACATTAACAGTTCCTGTTGGCATATTTTCATCGATTAAGACATATGAAGTGTCAATTTTCAGTTCTTTAGCTCTGGCAAGAAGAGTTTTTCCGAGCTCATCTTTCCCGACTGCCGTGATTACAGCCGGTTTTGCTCCCAGTCTTGAGAGATGGGCTGCAAGGTTAAGCGGAGCTCCTCCAAGGTGGGCCGAGCCTTTAATAACATCAAAAAGAGTTTCTCCGAATGTGAGGGCTTTAATCGGCTTAATGTGAGTGGAATGAGCATTTTTGTCTGCATTGGAATAGTTTACGAATTTATTTTTTATACTAGTTTGACCTGTGAATACCGGCTCAGAAAATTTGAAGAAGCTGAGCATGAAATCCTCCCTTAGAACTATAAGTTAATGAAAAACCACATGCTTGAAATAGAGCACGGCCGGAAAGTAAAGAATCTGACTATAGTTCATCACTATCAAACATTACTACCATTTGCAAAATGATGAAAAGAACCTTTTTCAAAACTTAACAAAATGGGATTATGATTATTGAGCTTCCTTGAAAGAAAGGGATATAAGCTTATGGGAAGAGAAGGGAATACGCAGAGGCTTCAATATTTGATTCCGCAAATCATCCACGTGATAAAGCGTTGATTTCTTTTCTTTACGAGACGGATTGCCGCACAGATGAGCTTTTAACAGGGTGATTAAGAATGTCAAATTTGATGATTGCGGCGCAATAGTAACACTTAACAGCAAGACGGGAGACAGGTCCTGCAGAATTTTCAGTTAAGCTCGTATATGCGGCAATGGGTTGAAAATCACCCAACAAAAGACAACAGAAAATGCCCACGCTGCCATGAACTAAATTCAGAATCTAGTGCCTATTGTGGGAAATGTTGATTGCCGTTGAAGAAGAAATACAGGCAAAGATCGAAAAAGATACCACATAAATTGATCTAGTATTAACAGGTTACAAAAGTTACCAGTTACTTCAACAAGGTTTATTGCTCCTCAAAAAGCAGTAAACTTTAGAAAGTTGCAACTTTTAGAGAAAACTTTAGTTTTTAATAGTAAGAACCATAAAAGCAGCGTAACCTTTAGAAAGTTACAACAAAAATTAACCTGTGGTAAAAATTAGGGTTTTGGTATGCAAGATAATGAGTCAAGGAGATAAGGTGAGGAGGGTTACAGTAACCCCATTAATTGCCATTTAGACTCATTGCTACTTGTCTTTTATTACTGTAACCTCCTCTTTTCAATTTCATTTTATTTTCTTCTTTCACCCAAACTTTCTTTTCTCGCTTTTGCCGTTTTTTTGTTTTTATTTGACACTTTTGCGGCTTCTACGGACTCTTGTAATGCTGAATCATTTACTTTCTTACTCATTTCCATCACCTACATAATTTTTTTAGTAATCAATGAATGGATTTCAACAAATAAATAAATTTTCAATGTTGCCATTTCATTCTTGTGCTTATTTTGTTATATTGTAAAAATTACTAACGAAAAAGTATCCGTTATATAGAATGTTTATACTGTTCCCATCATGCCCTGGGAGAACTCCATATTCTTCAAGCAAAACGGACTGGGTACCTGTTTATGATGGGTATTTATCGTTTGCTGCCGCAATAAGAAACAAAGGATTTCCACGCCAACCAACCTCGGTAAAGCGCTTTAATATGTGTAAAAAATAAAGGAATTTTTCATATGCAAATGATCGTAAACTTTACCACAGTTAATATTATTATCTTTTTGTCTTGGGTCGCCTATTGATTACCTAAAGTTGCCAATTGGCTGTCTAAATGAGATAGATAATTTGCCCGATCCCCGGGCGTCACACTTTTCTCTTCTACTTAATGGCTCTCCATCAGAGTCACTCATGAAACGCTGATTTTCGTTGCAAGACAGAGTGATCAGGCAGGTTTGTATGTCTCACTTCTTGAGTCCGGATACTCGATGTATTTTGCACTTATCGCAAAGGACTCCAAGCCGTTGAGGACTATCGAGGCATTGTCTGTGGGGACATGTCCACACTTGCAGGTGCAGCAGGGAAAGTTACAAAAGCAGATCTACAAGCAAGCGCAAGAGTGCTTGTGAATAGGGTAACAGGTAAACAAGAAACACGCCCTGAATCAATAATTGAGCTTAAGCGTGCTGTTAAGTCAACACCTA
Source organism: Methanosarcina baikalica (assembly GCF_031461075.1). NCBI lineage: Archaea > Methanobacteriati > Methanobacteriota > Methanomicrobia > Methanosarcinales > Methanosarcinaceae > Methanosarcina > Methanosarcina baikalica. The sequence goes on from NZ_JAVKPK010000060.1 coordinate 13,703, forward strand.
AGAATGTTGTTGATGCCATACTTGGTACACCTGGGAGCTTACCAACTGTTCAGAAGATCCACTTGCCAAACGACGTCAGAAGGATGCCCAAAAGTATCAGGATGAACCTAAAGGCAACTCAATACAGGAAATTTAGACTGCTTATTTTTCAGTATTATAAAAAACGTACTAAATCTTATTAGTAGCAGAGGTTAGCTACTTATAAATCGATTGAGTAATATTAATCTATTTATATTAAATTTATTTGGATTAAAATGTGTTTTATTTAATTTAGTCTGTATATGTGGTCGACTCGAACGGCCGAATTCTTATACGGGGGTAAAAGATGAATAGGAAATTGACAGCTTCTTTGCTAGTACTATGCTTGGCTTTTTCTGTTGGATTCGCACATGCAAAACCTTGTGAACCCACAACATTTTCTAATGTTTCATCTGATACGTTTGAGTGCATGAAGACAAAGCTTCAGGACTATGGTATTTATGTCCCGCCGGGAAACGAGGGAGAACTTTCTAGTAAAGGGATTGTTGCGCATTTCTTATGGGATGGAAAGTCCACTCTAACCATCAAAGTTACGGATAAACCAGATTTTGTCAGCTGCAAAACCGCAGACAACGAACTAAAAAAATTCGTAGACGAATGCCAAGTTTCGAGAGAAAAGGCTTAGGTTAAGAGTATGTGAAAAAGAACTGAATAAGAAACTTATAATATTTTCTGGATTTTATATTGACTGCGCTCAATTGCCAGTGAAATTAATTGTAAATTTTGGCGATCCCAGAAGATATTAAAAATTCTCCTCTTTTGAGTTATCAAGTGAGTTATCAACGCTGAAAAGTCTAGATAATTAAGGAGTTGATCCCAAAACTCAAAAGTTGCCTTTTTAACCTTTCGGTTTGAGTATCTAATCAAGTTCCTGATCCTGGATATAATCCTAAAAATATTAAATAATTAAGAACAGGAAGGGTTTTGGGATCAGCTCTTCATAAAATAATGGGAATTTTTCATAAATCAATAACTATCGATAACATTCACAGAAAAATTATATATACTTAGAAACTTAATCAGTATCTAACAACTAATTTGCAAGGTGATCTTATATCTGACCTGAGAAATTTTGTTTTACGAGACGAAGACGGCAATGAGCATGGAGTTTTCACGGGGAAACAGCCTCGTCAGGCTGCTCTGAAAGCTGCAAATAGGGGCACTGGAACCAAATCAAAACCTGATACTATTCGACTAAGGGAACGCGGGACAAAAAAGATGCACGTTTTCAAGGCATGGAAAAGCATTGTCAAAGCCCCAAAAAATAGACCTGCCTGGATGCCGGAAAAAATCAGTAAGCCCTTTGTCAAGAAAGAAAAAATAGAAACAATTGAATAAGGGGTTATTCTCCGGCTGCCGATGAGGTTTTCAGGGTAAGCCTGGAATAATCTCCACGTTGTCTATTTTTTAAACGCTTCTAGAAAGGATATGAAGGCAGTGTATAACTTAAATGCGGAAGATCAGAAAAAGGTGTTTTAGAAAATAGAAAAAAATCATAAAACTATTTGAAATGAGTTTTCATAATTCTGTTAATTTTGATTTTTGCATTCTATTCCAACTTTATGAGTTATTCCAGCTATTTTAACTTTACAAAAAACATCAAACTCATTTTTGGCTCCCAAACGGGCAATTTCAATGTTATTCTTTTCAATCTTTGAATTTTTCAAATGCTCATTTTTCAACGAAGCTGAGTAAACGCTTTCAACAAAATCTTCTAATTCTTGCCCTGCCTCTTGACACACAGACATATTCCTCCGATGCAGGTCTTACAACCTACTTCTGGCATATTTACCATTATTAGAAGAAGTTTGATACTACCTCAGAGACCTTAGGGGTTGATCCCTTACCAGAAGAATCTTTCAAGGCAATTCCGAGAGCGGTTTCAGGGGTTGACAGAAATATATTTTTTATATTTAAGCAGGTATTTTTCAGGAGGAAAATATTTTCGAGAAAGTTATCTTCAAATTCTTTTTGGGGTAAGGATTTTTAACAATCATTTTCGAACTCGGTAATTCCTGAATTTTTAGTTTGAGCATAAGATCTCGAAATATTTTTTATTTCCAGGTTGTATTAGGTTGTATATGTCAGAAGCATACTGGAAAAAGGTTTCAGGAGAAAATATACCTTCGAGTCTGGACTTATATCCTGTAATTTACGAATATTTACATCGCGGCTACAAAATTCTCGACATCGGATGCGGTTTCGGAAAAGTTACCCTGAAACTCGCTTCCCTCGGATATTCGGTTACCGGGATAGATATAAATTCGGAGGCTATCAGGCTTTCAAAAGCTGCTTCAGAAATCCTTCAGCTGTATGGAAGGATGACCTGGAAAGCTGAGTTTGAAATTGGAAATGCTTCAGAACTTCCTTTCTCTGCACAAAAATTCGATCTTGTAGTGATGCAGGCTGTTTTAACCTCCGTGCCTGATGCACAGGAAAGGAAAAAGATAATACAGGAAGCCTGCAGGGTCCTGAAACCTGAAGGTTACCTTTACCTTGTGGAATTCGATCAAAACTGGCACCTCAAACTTTACAGAAGCCGATACCTCCAAGATTTTCCGATTACAAAAGAAGAAGGCTCTTTCCTTGCCCTGAACTCCAACACAGGAGAAATCGAGTATATTGCACATCATTTTCCGAAAAAGAACTGGTGTGTCTGCTGGTAAACTGCGAGTTTGATATCGATTACTTCAGGATTGAAGAGCTCAAAACAAGGACAGGGAATAACATTAACGGATTTGTTATTGTTGCTAAAAGACTTTGATTCCTGAATTTCATTTCACTACTGGTTTTGAAGCCCACAGGTCTTCGGGTTCACTTCAGGTCATTCTGTCACTAAGGTTAAGCCCGATAACTCCTGCCACGATAACAAAAAGAGAAGCGATTTTTAGAGCATTGACAGGTTCCTTGAACCAGAAAACTCCGACCACAGTTATCAGAGCTGTCCCGAGCCCTGCCCATATTGCATATGCAATGCTAACATCTATACCTCTAAGGGCCAGAGTAAAAATGGAAAAACTGATCGCATAAAAAACGAAGATCAAGATCGACGGAAGTAATCTTGATAAACCCTCGGAAAGTTTCATGCATACAGTTCCGCAGACTTCAAATAGAATTGCCAGTAAAAGCAGATAATAACAATTCATCAATATATTAGTTATCTTCTCTTTATTAATTATATTATCTTTGTTTATCAGCGATTTTTTTAACGTCCACTTTGTAAGTTTATATGTCCCATAAAAATGGCTATTATATGTAGTATTTATATGCGTATTTTTTCAAATTATATGCGTATTTTTTCAAATAAAACGGCTGTTGAAGACGTATAAAGCTTTGTAATTATATCTCAGGTATTTTGTGGAAAAATTTATATATGATAATAACTAGGAAAATATTTGCAGTAAAAATAAAGAGTCATAATCCGTTATTAAAAACTTCATTTTTGTTTTTAATAAAAGAATTTAGATATCTTATTTTTATAGCAACCTACAGGATATCCGCTGTAAGCGGAGGTGAAACAAAAATGAGCTTTAATGACAGAGGGAGCTCTTTCAGGGGAAGAGACGGCAACCGGGGAAACAGAGACAACAATCATGGAGGTTTCAGAGGCGGCAACAGCGGCCCCAGAGAAGTGCACTCCGCAGTTTGTTCAGATTGTGGCGTTGAGACTCAGGTTCCATTTAAGCCAACTGAAGGAAGACCCGTTTACTGCAGAGACTGCCTACTAAACCACAGAAAGTTCTAATTTCCAAAAATTCTGAAACTTTTGATTTTAATTATTATAACTGGAAACCTTCTTGCAACAGAGTTTTCCTTCCCTATTTATTATTATGTATTATATGTCACTCCAGACCCTTTTCTCTGAGGAATATGCTCCTATTTCTTCCGGTTCTTATGGATTAATCTTATATACATAAAAATGGTTTTATCATTAGTAAAAATAATGAGACATATAATCTGTTATTAAAAACTCCATTTTTGTTTTTAAATAATAAGTTATATCCGATCATGTTTTTATTGAATACATGTATCCGCTATAAGCGGAGGTGAAACAAAATGGGTTTTAATGACAGAGGGAATTCTTTCCGCGGCGGCAACCGAGACAGCAACCGTGGAGGTTTCAGAGGTGGCAACAGCGGCCCCAGGGAAATGCACAAGGTTACCTGTTCTGACTGCGGTGTTGAGACCGAAGTTCCGTTCAAGCCTACAGAAGGAAGGCCAGTTTATTGCAGGGACTGTCTACCTAACCACCGGAAGTTCTAAGTTCAAGTTTCTCAATGGAAGGTGTTGATTTACAAATGTTATTATCTCAACACTTACTCCGCTTTTTATTCTGTGTTTTTCGCCTTACATACGGGTGAAGGGCATAGGAACTCTTAAATAGTCATAAATTGTTATTAATTTATTTATAGAGTGAGGATATATATCCCTTGCACATACATAAAATTCACTTAAAGATAATAGAATTACTCTGAAGGATTTTGAAGCAAACTCCAGTAGGGGTTATGGAGTAACTGAAGGATCTTTAAAATCTAAAGGTTTCTTGAGATTTGGGTTTTTCAGAGAGTTAAGATATTTAAGAGATTTTTTAAATTCCTATCTATTTATGAACATTCACACCAAAGTACCTAAAGAATTGGTGAACACAGAAAATCCGAAAATATGATAGAATACAAGAAATATTGACAAAATTATTTTAATTAATAAAACTACGAGGAATTAACCTGGCAAACTATAGAAGTAATATCAGGAAGAGAAAAGCAGGAACCGGAAGCATCGCACCGGCTACTCAGGAAGTAACAAGGGTGCGTACTCCACGTAAGGAGAATCATGAAGTCTTGGCAACCGTAGGAAGCCTCTTAGGCTCAAAAAGAGTCACATTGCAGTGTATGGATGGTATAGTCCGGATGGGTAGAATTCCGGGGTCCAAGAATAAGAAAATGTGGATTCACGAGGGAGATGTAGTAATCGTCGCTCCCTGGGAGATTCAGGATTCCAAAGCCGATGTAATCTGGAAGTACACAAGGCCTCAGGTCGAATGGCTTGAAAGAAAAGGTTACCTGAAATAAATCTCTGAAATATCACACTAAAGTTTAAATAAAAATTATATTGTCCTGACACTAATCCGGTTTTAACCAGTTTTAGGTTAAACCTCTCTTCCTCTTTTCCTTGGTTCTTTCTTCAAGGACTTACCTCTATCTTTTCAACTTATCTTTGTCTTGCTCGTGGAGTTCCACGGCAATTGCCAAATCTGTCAAAATAATCTGATCGATTGGGTTTAACACGGACAACGATGAAGATCAAAAATACTTTTCGCGTTTTCCTGATTTTTAGGGGTAAAACTTATATAATTTGATTGTATACTAAAAGCGTTAAAAATAAAGAGACATATATAATCTGTTATTAAAAACTAATTTCTGTTTTTAATCAAAGAGTTATATCAATCTTATTTTTAAACTATTGACTATCCGCTGTAAGCGGAGGTGAAAAGAAAATGGCTTTTAATGACAGAGGAAATTCTTTCAGGGGAAGAGATAGCAACCGTGGAGGTTTCGGAGCCCCAAAAGAAATGCACAATGCAACCTGTTCTGACTGCGGTGCTGAGACTCAGGTACCTTTCAGGCCTGACCCTGAGAGACCAGTTTATTGCAGAGAGTGTCTTCCTAACCACAGGACACCCAGAGAGAACCGCTACTAATTCTGTGTTCATTCCAAATATTTCACATGACGATTATGTCCGTTTCGCTTAGTTTGGCCAAGCCAAACGGATGCTTCTTTTTATACTATACTTATATCAAATGAGTGTACTGTTACATATTTTATAGAATAATGAGTTTGAACCTTCTTTGCATTTATTTTAAATCAGTAACGATGTCTGTTTTTCAGCAGATTAGTATTTCTTGGAGTTCATGGACTGATAATAATTACCTCAATTTCTTATACTTAAATTAAAGTGCAGATTACAGATATTCGCTTGATAGATATCCGCTTTATAGGCATTCGGCTGAAAGGATTTTACCACTATTAATCTATTTTTTCATAGGAAGAGTTATATAATTAAACGGCTATGTAGAAGTAGTTGAAAATAAAGAGACGTATAATCTGTTATTAAAAACTCCATTTTTGTTTTTAATCAATAAATTTTATACAATCTTGTTTTTACTCTATAATTATCCGTTATAAGCGGAGGTGAAACAAATATGGGTTTTAATGACAGAGGAAATTCCTTCCGCGGCGGCAACCGAGACAGCAACCGTGGAGGTTTCAGAGGCGGCAACAGCGGCCCCAGGGAAATGACCAAAGTAACCTGTTCTGACTGCGGTGTTGAGACCGAAGTTCCGTTCAAGCCAACTGAAGGACGGCCGGTTTACTGCAGAGAATGTCTTCCTAACCACAGGAAGTTTTAAAGATAATCTGCATTGAGTGTTAATTTTTAGATTAACACTTAATTCATTTTTCATTAATGGTTTTCTTTTTTCTATTTTTCGCCTTTTATTTCTGCGGATGCGTCCTGGGGCCTGATTCATAATAAATTAATTAAATCTTATTCGGAAACAGCAGAGATTTAATACCACTCGCGAAAAATAGAAAAACAACCGGAATTAAGAATAGAAACCAGCAAAAAGGTTTTAGAAATTATTAAACTAAAAAAATCAGCATTGGAGGAATTAATCTGGCTAATTACAGAAGCACTATTAGAAAAAGAAAATTAGGATCCACCACGTCGGGAGGCTCAGGAGATGGTCCCCAAGAAATAACAAGGGTGCGAACTCCCCGTAAAGACAGAAACGAAGTTCTGGCAACAGTAGCAAGTTTATTGGGGTCAAAAAGAGTTACTCTACAGTGCATGGATGGAGTAGTCCGAATGGGTCGGATTCCCGGTTCCAAGAAAAAGAGAATGTGGATCCGCGAAGGCGATGTTGTCATAGCCAATCCGTGGGAAGTTCAGAATTCAAAAGCCGATGTTACCTGGAAATACACAAGGCCCCAGATTGAATGGCTTGAAAGAAAAGGGTACCTTAATTAAGATATTTTAAACATTACCTTACTTACTTACATATCGCTACCTTAACCTGTGGCTTCAATTAACCAATGGTTTTTAAGAATAAAGTGTTAGAACCAGAACCACAAACTTAAGAACCTTTTAAGAATCATAAACTTAAAAGCCTCAAATTCAATTGAAAAGAATCGAGACGATGTAACTAAAATTATTATAATCAAGCTAAATAAAGAATCCCACCAATAATCTTATTGGATTAATGTGGGAAAAACGTCTCACTCTTAACTTTTCTGCCGCCCATTTTTCTGTACTCGATTATCTTATTATAATGCTTTTGAAGGCACAAAAGCTGCAATATACTCTGGAATCAAGCAAGTTACAATAACTTTTCAATTTTGAGTAGTTCATCGGCTTCTTTGCTCAAAAATTCCTTCCATTACCAGAACCTCCTTAACAGGTTCTTATCCAGCACCTCTTTTGTAATCTCCGTGGCCTTAAGATATACCCGATTTTCAAGGCAAAGAAGCTTACC
>NZ_JAVKPK010000061.1:0-20646 GCF_031461075.1 Methanosarcina baikalica
GACAGATTCAATTTCTTATGATTCGTCCTCCATCAAGGTGGTTCTCTAGAGTTTCATCAGTGCTTGCTTCTAAATTATCCACTCGATAAGATAAGTGTTTAATTTCCTCTACAAGCATTGATATTGTTTCACTCTGTTTAAGTATTATTTGTTTTAATTCCTCATCATCTAAAATATCTATTCACCTCTTATAGTTCAATTCAATTGTGTCAAAAAAGTCACTTAATGAAAATTTGAGGCTATTCTTCCCGGAACCATCTAAGCTTCCAAAAGCTGCTACAGCCTGATAGTATTGAATATTTGGAAATCGCTTTCTGTGTATTCCATTAAACATATTGTTTTGAACCATTATAATGCTTTCATATATTATTTGTAAAAAATGAGCTCGAGATCCAATATTTGAAGTTTACTTTATTACGATTTAGTTTTTATCAACACTATTTAAAAATCCTAGCAGATATTTTTTGCAATGGAACTCAAAAAAGAGCTTATTCGAGAGCAAGAGCCACTAAAACAAGAATTGAAACATCACCAGATACATATACTATTAACATGCATAGTATATTGGAGGGCATTAGTATGGTTAATGAAATTATAGACTTCGAACCATTTACTCTTAATGATCTTGATGCTGTTCTTGATATGATTAAAACAACTCACATTTCAGAAAATTATAAAAGTGGTCTAGTTAATACAGCGAATTGGATGTTTGATGATATCGTTTACTTAGAAATAAATACGATTGATTTTGCAAAAAAAGCATTGCGTGAAGCAGAACAGCGACTTATGGATGCTAGAGTCGGCGCATCAGAAGAGGATTTGAAGAAAGCCGAATTTTTAGAACAGACAATGCTTAATAGATTAAAACATCGCCTTGTAAGAACAATCGAGGGCGCTTGTCCAGATTGCATTGATTGGTAACCTTAATTCTGACGGGTTCCGTTGCAAAAAATTCAAAAAAATATGTAAATCTATCTTGACTTTGTCAGATTAGACAGTTACTCCAATTGCTGTTATCAATTTCACTACGAACAACATCTTTGACATATGAGATCTAATGATGATTCTTTACCTTGTAATGTGACATAGTCAAGCTAAAATGATTTCGTTTATTTAAAATGTACCGAAGATGATTAAAATGCACAGGTTATTCAATAAAACCTATGTATTTTCCCAATTCTGTAACATATATCTATAGTCACGCCTGTAATTAGTGCAATGAAAAAAAATTTGTAGCTCATTGAGTTTTTGCATTATTTAGCCTTGTGGCTATATATCCTTAAATAGATGAAATAATTTCAGGATACAACAACTCTAAGAGCCTATCCGAAAAGTGGTTACCTGCTATAACTTTTACAATATGCAAAACCGGAACGGATAATCTGATATTATAAACCGATTGTGATTTTTCAACATGCATTACTGACTTTTCGGATAGGCTCTAAGGCGGTTTCTGCTTTTAACAACCCTATTGGTATTCCTTCACCACTATCCCCTTCTTTAAATTCATACGCTATTCCAGAACGTAATACCCTATTCACCCATCCTTTTAAAATTGCAGGTGGCTGCCCCCACCAATTAGGATGAACTATAACAATTCCTTCTGCTTTATTAATTTCATTGCAATGTTCTCCTATTACTTTTTCTAAAGAGGCTCCTTTAGGAATTTCCTGACTTGAAATTATTGGATCAAAGTTTTCTTCATATAGATCATGGAAGAATACCTCATGCCCGTTATTTAACAGGGTTTCTACAACCGTATTTGCAATCGCATGATTAAAACTCTCTTTATTTGGATGCCCAAGAATTACTAATACCTTCATCGATCTTCTTACCTCTCTTTTGTGGATAGTCACATGTTGCTAACGTTGAATATCTAAGACAGTCCTGAGATCCGGATAACTTCTGTCTTGAGGAACATGTGTGGCACACTTCATGACCGTACCCGTGTGCTCTACATAGTGCTTTCGCTTGCCTGCGCCCTGCATAGATGCCCTGTTAGACGTCGGATATGTCTCTAGACTCAGAAGTTGATATGGAAGTCAACCTTTTAAGTCAGCCTCTTAAATTTACTGTAGTATAAACTTCTAATAATTTTACTCGAATATAGTCATATAAACCGATATCTACATTAATGGATGCGCCGTCGGATAAGTCAGGGTGATTGCTCTTCTCTCCTAAGTTATATGAGAGAAAGTGGTTAACGCTTTCCTTCTCCAAAGAACGGAGAATAAAGGTTTCATGTTAGGATATGGGGTCCCATCCTGCGTATCACAGCAGGCTCCTGTTTTTACCATATTTTCTGCCTTCTGTATCATTTGCTTGGTCTCGTGACCTTGCTACTCATAGGGAACAGTACGATTTACCAATTAAGTATCTAGAAAGAAAAATAATGTCCAACCTGCAAAACTGAAAATCAGGACTTTTATTTTACCCACTATGTGTAAATTATTTTAAATAGTTTTCAGTCCGATATTATAAGATGCCGAAAGTAGAAAATAAAGAGTCAAGGCCTGTTTTTGGAGGAAAAATTACCGGGGCATTGCGTGTGCTTGGAAACGAAGAAAATCCCGGAGAAGGACTTCTGTCCATTGGAAATTACATGGCACTTGACCATTCCAGAGGAGCTGCCGTTTATCTTGATGCCCTGAAGCCTCATGCCATTTTGATCTGCGGAAAAAGGGGATACGGAAAATCCTATACTATGGGCTGCATGCTGGAGGAACTTGCCCTTCTGGAGCCGGCTATTAAGAAAAGGCTTGCATCCCTTATCATTGACACCATGGGGATTTTCTGGACAATGAACCACCCAAATACTTTTGAAACGCAGAGGTTAAAAAGCTGGGATCTCGTTCCAGCAGGGCTCGAAACTGAGATTTTCGTACCAGCAGGCAAAGTTGAGGCTTACAGGAAACGAAACATCGATGTAAAGCCTTTCTCTATCTCAATCAGGGAACTTTCAGGAAGCCAGTGGTGCAGGATCTTCAATATCGAAGAGGTTTCCCCTCTTGGGATTCTGCTGGTAAGGGCAATTGAATCTCTCAGGGATAAAGGATATGCGTATTCTTTTGAGGAAATTATCAATGAGGTGCTTGAGGACACTCGCGCTGACTCGGCTTCAAAGGGGGCTACTGAGAATTATTTCAGGGCAGTGAATTCCTGGGGTCTTTTTTCAAAAGAAGGTACATCCCTATCAGAACTTGTGTCCGGAGGGAAAACAACTGTCCTTGACGTGAGTACTCTTGAAAATGAAAATGTCTGCGCTGCAGCAGTATCAATCCTTGCAGGCAGGCTTTACGAAGCCAGGCTTGAAGCAAGAAGAGCCTACGAAAAGAAGCTTATGGGAGAAAAGGTCGGCGAGGAAGAATTTCCTATGGTCTGGTTCTTTATAGACGAGGCCCATATTTTCGTACCTGCAAAGACCGAAAGTCTTGCTTCGGGAGTGCTTATTAACCGCTGCCTCAGGCAGGGAAGGCAACCTGGCCTCTCTCTGATTCTGGCAACCCAGCGACCTGCAAGCTTGCACCCTGATGTTGTCTCCCAGAGTGATCTTCTGATCTGCCACCGCCTTACATCAAGTGATGATATCCTGGCTCTGGAAACCTCCCGGCCTCTTTATATGCAGGAAAGCCTCCAGGCGTACCTGAAGAAGATGGGAAGCGAAAGAGGAGCTGCCCTGATAGTAGATGACCATTCCGAGTCAGTCCATCTTGTGCGCATCCGCCCGAGGATAAGCTGGCACGGGGGAGGAGAACCTAGCGCTCTAGAACCTCATTCCGAAGAAATAAGTGAAAAAACAGCGCATCAACTGCCAGAATAACTTATTTTTTAAGTTTCCGGTCAGATTTAAGATTAAAAAGGTTGGAATTGTTAACCAATTTTTATAACCTGCCAGAAAATAATTTAAATATTACCTGTGATACTTCAACCCTGTGAATGCAGCTGAGTTACTGGCTGTAAGTATTCTAATAATAGCAATTAATTGCAGCAAACCCCTGGTGATATTATGAAAGGAAGAGCCTGGAAATTCGGAGATGACGTGGATACGGATGCAGTAATTCCCGGAAGGTACTTGATTTATAATACCCCGGAAGAGCTTGCAAAGTACACATTTGAAGGCGTACGCCCCGAATTTGCAAAAAAAGTTCACGAAAATGATATCGTGGTCGGAGGAAATAATTTTGGTTGCGGCTCTTCGCGCGAGCACGCCCCCCTTGCCCTTAAAGGGTCAAAGGTAGCTTGTGTGATTGCAAAGTCTTTTGCAAGGATCTTTTTCAGGAACTCGATAAATATCGGAGTCCCTCTCCTGGAGTGTCCTGACACTGACAGGATCGATGACGGAGATGAGCTTGAAATAGACCTTGCAACAGGAGTTATTGAAAACAAAACAAAAGGTGAGACCTACCAGGCAACTCCCCTCCCTGATTTCGTGCGTGAGATTGTGGATGAGGGAGGGCTTATTAAATATGCCAGAAAAATGGTTTCTGAGCGCTGAAAAACAGGAAATCTGTCTGGAGACAGACCTGCCCGCGTTTGACATTTCGTAATAAAAAAGGCAATTTTGCCTGCAATATTCAAAAGGAGTATAAATATGACGCAGTATAAGATTCCGGTCCTCCCGGGTGACGGGATAGGCCCTGAAATTATAGCCGAAGGCAGAAAGGTCATAGACGCAGTCGGCGAAAGATTTGGTTTTGATGTAGAATGGATTGAATACCCTCATGGAGCTGATCATTACCTTGAGACGGGAGAATTGATTTCGGAAGAGACCTTAAAGGAATTATCCGATTACCCTGCCATTTATCTTGGTTCCATCGGAGACCCCAGGATTGCCCCGGGCATCCTTGAGAAGGGAATCTTATTAACTGCGCGCTTTTACTTTGACCAGTACGTCAACCTTCGCCCGATAAAACTCCTGGACGGAGTCTGGACCCCGCTCAAAGATAAAACCTCAAAAGATATCGATTTCGTGGTCGTCAGGGAAAACACCGAAGACTTCTATGTAGGGATCGGGGGCAGGGCAAAAAAAGGAGAAAGCAAAGACCTCCTTGAAGTCAAAAGAACGCTTTACTCCGCGAAATTCGGGCTTGATATCGAGACCGACAGCGAAGAAATAGGATACCAGATAGGCCTGATTTCAAAAGAAGGCACAAAAAGGGTCATCGAATATGCTTTTGACCTTGCGGAAAACAGGAAAAAGCATGTCTCCTCTGTGGACAAGGCAAACGTCCTTTCCGATATCTACGGCTTATGGAGAGAAGAGTTCAGCGCAGTTTCTGCAAAACACCCGGGCTTTACCACTGATTTCAACTTTGTTGATGCCATCACTATGTGGTTTGTGAAAAATCCGGAATGGTTCGACGTGGTCGTAACCCCGAACATGTTCGGAGATATCATTACAGACCTCGGAGCCATGATTCAGGGCGGCCTCGGCCTTGCCCCAGGAGGAAACATCAATCCGAACGGCACAAGTATGTTCGAACCCATCCATGGTTCAGCCCCGAAATACAAGGGCTTAAACAAAGTCAACCCGATTGCTACAATCTGGGCAGGTGCCATGCTCATAGAACAACTCGGAGAAAAGGAAGCTGCCGACACCATAGTCAGTGCAATCCAGAGAAACATCTTGGACAGCAACGTCAAAACCTATGACATGGGCGGGAGGAGCAGTACCTCAGATGTCGGAGACGACATTACAAGGATAATAAAGGGAGAATAATTCCAACTTCTCCCTTCATTAAATTTTCTTTTCTCATTAAGATAAAATTGCCGGAATTTTTCCGGCCTATTATCTCCTTCCAGATTCTAATTAACGGCTTTTTTGCATTGTTGTAGACAGATTAATTTCTCCCAATCCTGCCTTCTTGGAGTAATTAAAAAACTGAACCCCCAGATCGAAAGTCAAAGATCAGTTCACTTTTTAGTCAAATTTAATTAAACACTAGTTCCGTTTTTAGTCAATTAGTTATATCTTTTAAATAAATAGTATCGTGGCATAATCTACCAATTAAATTCTTGTCATGGCTTACGATCAGTACTCCAATATTGAGCTCTTCTACTATATTTAAAACGATATTCCAGATTTGAGCTTGAGTAATAGCATCTACCATTGTAGTAATTTCATCAGCAATTAAAAATCTGGTTTGAGGGCTTAAAGCTCGTGCAAGGGCGAATCTCTGGAGTTCTCCTCCAGAAAGCTCATTGGGCCATCGATTAAGCCAGTTATTTTTTATTCCAAATGACTCTAAAATATCCTGTGAAATAAGATGGCCTTCATTTAAAATTTCTTTCATTCTCCATTTCGGGTTTACAGCTTTTTCCGGATGTTGAAATACGAGCTGGACCGGGTTATAGCCTTTTGATGGAATCTCTTTTCCATCTATACTTACTTTTCCCTGATACTTATTTTCGTAGCCAGCTAATATCTTACACAGAGTTGATTTTCCGCTCCCACTATCCCCAATCAGGCCTAATACTTCTCCACTGCCCAAAGATATTTTAACATTCTTTAAAATCAAATTATTTCTTTTATACCCGAAACTTATGTTCTCTCCTTTAAGACGCATTATTGCACCTCACCGCCCCCCCATTGACCTTTTTCATTTGGGGAATACCCTGAGAACAGAGAGCTTTCTTTTTGGAGCATCTTTCATAATAGATACATCCGTCAATAACTTCATCCTGCATTGGTTGATGTCCTTTGATTGCCTGGAATTTGTTTTGTGGAAGGGCATTCCAGAGTGCGCGGGTATATGGGTGCCTTAGACTCTCACCATTATTTTTGAAATCTTCAACGTTAGCTACTTCCAGAACCGTACCTGCGTAGAATACTGCGATTTTATGGGAGATTTTTAATGCAGCTTCGATATCATGAGTTATAAGTATCACTGCACATCCCTTATCTGCCATATCTTTGAAGTAGCTCAGGGTCTCATTCAAAGTTTTTTCATCCAACCCCGGGGTTGGTTCATCCGCAATTATAAGCTTTGAAGAACTTATTACGGCAGTGGAAACCAGAACTCTTCGTTTCATCCCTCCTGAGAGCTCATGAGGAAGCATTCTTTCGACCTCGGGTTTTAAATCGTATCTCTGAAAAATTTCTCTCTGAAGTTCTTTTATTAAGCCTTCGTTTTTCTTTTCAACGCATCCTATTACCTGATTCGAGATTTTCATTAAAGGATCAAGATAGGTTATAGCTTGTGGAATCAGGGCTATTTCTTTACCTCTCATTTCTTCTTTTCTTTTCTGGGTGAGTTCTTCGCCATCGTATTCGATCTTACCCTCGAGTTTTGCGTTTGAAGGCAAAATTCCTAAAATTGCATGAGCCAGAAGACTTTTACCGGATCCGCTTGACCCCACGATAGCCAGAATCTCGCCTTTATAAGCCTGGATACTCAAATTAGAAATTACTTTCAGTTCAGTTTGTCTAAGTCCTGAGGCATATTGAATGAACGAAAGTGAAAGGTCTTCCACTTTTAATAGAGCTTCATTTTTTTCCATTTCTTCAGCAATTGTTTCAAGTCCAGTGATTAACTCTTTTTCAGGGTTTATTTCAGCTTTATTTCCCATACTTCACACTCTCCAAATGTAAATCTAACGTATTTTTACCCAATTCACTTTTTATCTAACCCGATGAAATTTATTCGTGAGCATTCTTCGGATTCATCAGCTTTCCTAAATTTTCTCCAATCATATCAAATGCCAGGACTACAATTAACAGGGATAATCCCGGGAAAAATGCAAGCCACCAGTATCCTGCAGAGAGGTACCTCATAGATTCGGACAGAATTATACCGATTGCCGGTTCATGTGGGGAGAGTCCGAACCCCAGGAATGTGACTGAAGCTTCGTGTAAAATCGCATGTGGAAACATTAAAATCGTGCCTAATAATATCTGAGGAACCAGATGAGGCAGAATGTGTTTTGTAGCTATCCACCATTTTGATTTGCCAAGGTTCCTAGAGATCTGAATATACTCCTGGGTTTTCAACTGCTTGATTTCTGCTCTTACAACTCTTGTTAAGCTTGGCCAATGCGTTAATGCGACTCCGATGATAACTCCTGTTGCTCCTCCTCCCATTCCGATGGAAATGAGAATTATTAAAAGAAGATGTGGAATTGAAAGAAAGAGATCTACCAGCCAGGATACAAATGAATCTGCAGTTTTTCCTGCACTTGAAAGTAGTCCTAAAATTACGGTCAGTACAGTACTAATTGTGGAAGCGAGACTTCCAACTAGTATACTTAGCCCCAGTCCTTTCAGAGTTCTTACAAACATGTCTCTTCCCATCCAATCTGTCCCGAATGGATGTTCCAGAGAGGGGGCAAGATTTTTAGAGCCAAAATTAGTCTGTAATGAGTCTCCGCCTAAAAACACGCTGGAAATCACGATTGCAAGCAGTAAAAGTGAGGTGGAGCCTATTATTAGAAGAGTTTTTTGCCTTAGATTTAATCCCCTGAATAATCCCCTGTTAACTGTTACAACAGCAGTACTCATATTGATGCCTCCTGTTGTCTTATTCTGGGATCAACGAATTCATAGATAATATCAGCAATCAGGTTTCCGAAGAAAACAAATAAAGCACTGAAGATGACTATTCCCAGAAGCAGAGGTACATCCGATCTCAATCCTGCTGCTACTGCAGCCTGTCCGATTCCAGGATATGAAAATACCTGTTCTACCAGGACTGTGCCTCCAAACAATTCACTGAATCCTAAAAACTGCAGGGTAATGGCCGGAAGCGCAACATTTCGAATTCCATGCCTCAATATCAGATCCAGCCCTTTTTCACCTCTTGCTTTTGCGAATAGGACATAATCACTGGACAGGACTTCGATTAATTTTTCTCGAGTGAACATTGTAATTTTGGCAATATCTAATAAACTCAAAGTTAACGCAGGAAGAATTAAACGCTTAAACCAATCAAAAAATGTCACATTGTCGGCTGTAACCCCTATAGGCACACTTAATCCTATTGGGAACCAGCCCAAATACACAGAAAACACCATCATAAACACCAGCGCTAGCCAGAACGTCGGTGCAGCAGCCAAAGCGTAACAATAAGTTTTTATTGCCTTATCTACCCATGTTCCTTGCTTTGTGCCCGCTATTATTCCTAAAGCAAAACCTAGAATTCCTGCAAAAAGCCAAGAAATCCCCATCAGAACAAGGGAAGCTGCAAATCGTTCTTTAATAACGTTAATAACTGGAATTCTATAAATCAATGAAGTCCCGAAGTCTCCTTTAAGAATATCTCCAGCCCAGTTCAGGAATTTTTCCTGCGGAGGGGTGTTAACTCCCCAGTACGCTTCAAGTTGAGCTTTGTGCTCTGCGGTTACTGGCATTTCCCCAATATAAGCTCTAACGGGATCAATAGGTGAAGATTGAATAAGCATGAAACTTGCAAAACAAACTACAATCAAAAGGCTTGTCAATCTGAGGGCCTTTTTTCCTATGAAGCCCGCTATTTTATTATTATTTGACATCTGCTCCCTCGTACATTAATTCTTTTACAATGAAATTCCTTTAACATGACTACTGGTGTAGGAACGATTTTCAGAAATTACAGGATTGATCCCTCGTTGACTACAGGATTGATTACTTGCCAACTGCAAGATTAATTACCCACATTTCCAGAATTAATTCCTCATTTCAAAGCCGAACTGGCTGTGTTTACTCTTTTCCATTCATAGATATTTCCTAAAACATCCGATCCTGCGTTTCTTTGTGGTGTTCCCATATTCAGGGTTTCATCTGCCATGTAAAGATAATCAATTGTTACTAGCCATAACCAGGTTGCATCTCCTGCAGGCCCAAAACCGGTATTTCCGTCATATGCAGCTAACTGCCAGTATTTTGTAGCCTGACCCTGGTCTGTAGACCTTAGAGCGGCTTCCAGATATCCATCTACAACAGGATTATTGTAAAGCCCGGGATTTTTGTAGGTATCATCGGCTGCTTTGCTGTGATACTGCAGATAGAGATTAAGAGTGTCTATACTGCTGTAAGCGTATAAAACGGCGGAACTGTATTGATTAGCATATATTTCGTCCCAGCTTGCACCTACAAGGTCTATTTTTATGCCTAATTCTCGGGCCTGTTCGCTTACAGCTACCGATAAAGCTTGCCTTGTCTGGTCCGTAGCAGAATAATATAGCTTAAATTCGGCTTTAGTTCCGTTCTTCTCCCGAATTCCATCGCCGTCGGTGTCTTTCCAGCCTGCGTTTTCCAGTATTTTTTTGGCTTCTTCGGGATTTGAATCATTAACTTTCGCTTCAGGGTTCCCGAAGTCCCGCTGATCTACTCCGGTGTATTCTACGGCTCCTTTTCCGTATATAACTCCTTTAAGCAGGGCTTTTCTGTCGATACCGAGGTTTAAGGCTTTCCGAATTGCTATGTCTGCTGTGACATTATTGCCTATCGGATCTCCCTGAAGACTTTTTTTGCCGGTATTATTCTGCATAGGGAATGAAACTCCCTGCGCCCTTGCTGCCGGAAGAGCTACTAACTTATAACCATCTACGGTCTGGTTTGCATGGCTAATTTCAATCTCAGCTACGTCCACATCCCCGGATTTTACAGCTGCAAACGCAGTATCTTTATCTAAAAATAGCATGGTTATTTTTTTGAAGTAAGGCTTATTTCCATAGTAATTTTCGTTTAATTCGAAGATTGCCTGCTGCCCCTTATCCCATTGTACGAATTTATATGGCCCTGATCCGATTGGATTTGACCCATAAGTTTCTTTTTTGTATGCATGTTCTGGCACAATTCCAACATATCTGAGTCTCCATATGAAACTGGATTGAGGTTCTTTCAATTCGAATTTAACCGCAGTATCATTTATTGCCGTAGCTTTTTCGAGATTACTCATATCCAGCTCGGAGTTACTTCCAATTGCCGTATTAAATGTAAATGCCACGTCTTCTGCAGTTAATTTCTCACCGTCTGTGAACCTGACATTATCTCTTATGTTCACAGTCCATACTTTTCCATCCGAACTAACCGAATAATTCGTAGCAAGGTCATTTATCATGCTTCCATCGTCAGCTGATTTAAAAAGAGTACTCTGTATCAGTGGCTCGAAATTCACATGACCGCAACCCCATCCGAGAAGTGGATCAAATCCGGTTTCCGGTTCACCTGTATGCGAATATACATTCACCACTAATTCATCAGAGCCCTGAGAGACTAATTCATCCGAACCTTCGGAAACTGATTCACCAGAAACCTGTGATATTGAGCTGGCTCGATTACCCGCTGACGTTAGGATCAAAATAACCGTTATAATTATGACTACTGTCCCTGCCAGTAGATACTGTTGATTTTTCTTAATTTAGACGCCTCCCATATTTTTACCAGAATCCTGAATATTTAAGCAAGAATTGAACTATTGAGCAAGGATTTTTAATTGTTACAGATGATCCGGGGATTTTTCTTTTAATAAGACTTTTCAGACTAAATATAACAATAAAATGTTACTTTTTACAACAAAATTAATATAACTTTATTAAAACAATTTTACTATAAATACATTACGAAATTTATGTGTTACTAACTTCTTAGTTTTGAGTAGTTTAGTATTACTATATGAGAATCTCAGTCATTTTTCTGCGTCTATGGATAATTGAAGCATTGAATACTGAAAAATAAGTGTAGATTCTGGCGATCCAAAAGATATCCAAAAATTATTACAATAAGCGCCTTGCAAGCTAAGGAGCCTTCGCGAAATAACTTAGACACTTCTTTATACAGTACTCAACTATTTTCGTAAACAGGCTCATCGATTATAATCTCAAAATAATTGTGTGTTGCTTAGGTTATTTCGTAACGGGCCCGAACGAATTTACAAAAAGAGAGCAGTAATCAAAGATTAGGAAAAGGGATATCAGTACTATCTAGATTGGAAAAGTGGAAAAAAGTAATCTAAAGATTGAAAATAGAGAAAGCAGTGGTTTAAGATTGAAAAATATATTCTAAGCAAATTCGCCAAAAAAAGAGTCACACTGAGGAGTTTTGCATCCTCAGCTTTACTAAAAAACTTTAAGGAATAATTCCTTTACTGAATTGCAGTTTTATTCGCTGTGCGGTTCCATTCCAGGATATTACCAAAAATGTCTGCACCGTGAGGCTGTATTTTAGGAATTCCGATATCTAAATCCTCATCCATAATGTACAGATAATCAATAGATGCCAGCCACAGCCATGTAGCGTCTCCTTTTTCAGAAAATCCTGTTGTTCCATCCCAGGCAGCCAGTTGCCAGTTTTTATTGGCAGTGTCCTGATCAACACTGGTTATAGCTGTCCTTAGATAATTATCCACGACCGAATTGTTGTACATTATTACGTTGTTGTAGCTTGAAGGGTCGTAACTTTTGCTGTAGTATTTCAGGTATAAGTCAGTAGGGTCCAGCGAGCCGAAACCGAAAATTACCGGAGTCGAATGCGCCAGGGTATCAATCTCATCCCAGCTTTTGCCCTCGACTTTAATGTTTATGCCCAATTTTCTGGCTTCCTCGCTTAATGCAACAGCTAACGCTTGCCTATCCTGTGCATTTGAAGGATATAGTAAAGTAAATTCGGCTTTCAACCCATTCTTCTCAAGGATGCCGTCGCCATCTGTATCTTTCCAGCCGCTATCCGCTAAAATTTTCCCGGCTTCATCTACATTTCCATCTTCGAATATAGCTTCCTTATTTCCGAACGGTAATTTGTCCACACCTGTAAATTCTTCTTCACCCTGCCCATTTAATGCGCCGTTAATTAAGGCTTGCCTATCTATTCCAATATTCAAGGCTTTTCTTATCACAGGATCGGAAGTTACATTGTTCCCGATTGAATAGCCATTTTCCGTTTTCCTGCCTGTATCGGGCTGCATTGGGAAGGTTATTCCACGAGCATCAATGGAATTGAGGGACACTATTTTCATTCCATCTACTTTCTCGTTAGCATAAGAAGAAGGAATTTCGGCCAGGTCAACCTGTCCTGATTTCGCCGCCGCAAAAGCCGTGTCGGACTGCATGAAGAGTAAAGTTAACTTCTTGAAGTAAGGTTTCTGGCCATAATAATCCGGATTTGCTTCAAAGATCGCCTGCTGGCCTTTATTCCACTGTACGAATCTGTACGGGCCCGACCCTATCGGATTGTCCCCATAAGTTTCATCGTAAGCATGTTCAGGCACAATCCCAAGAACTGCAAGTTTGTGAATAAAAGTCGCCTGCGGATCGTTTAATTTGAATTCAACCGTGTAATTATCGAGGGCTACCGCATTTTTCAGCACTGAGATATCTACTCCACTCGAATTTGCAGCGGTATTAAACGTGAAGGCTACATCTCTGGCCGTTAAAGGCACTCCATCATGGAATTTAACGTCATTTCTTATATTAACAGTCCAGGTTAATCCATCGTCACTAACAGAATAATTTGTCGCTAAATCATGAATCAGAGACCCATTACTATCTTTTTTAAAGAGGGTGCTTTGAACAAGTGGTTCGCGATTATAGCCCCATCCAGTAATCGGGTTAAAACCGGTTTCCGGCTCTCCTCCGTGGGTCCCTACTGCTGCCACCAGTTCAGCCGAGTCTTCGGAAATTAATTCATCCGAACCCCCGGAAATCGATTCATCCGAAACCCCCGAAGTCGGGTTGACTGGCTCACCAGTCGGCATGAAAACAAAAGCAGCCACAATAATTACGGCTATTGCCCCTATTAAGAAATATTGCTGGGTTTTCTTAATTTAAACTCCTCCTTTCTTTTACTGAGTTAATTATTAGAATCATACTACCCTACCAGTGATGTTTTCAGTAATTTCTATTATGCAAATAACACATACATAATGAAACATATTACTCTAGTATTACTTTTTTTACTTAAATTAAGATAAATTAAACTAAAATCATTTTGTTATAAATACTTTCCTAAATATATGTAATACTAAATTGGTTGATTTTCTAAATTTAGTAATACTATATACGAGTTTTATTATATTATTGAGTTTTAATTGGTCGCTGTCATAGGATGACGAAAATATTTAATACTTTTAACAATTTTAAAAGCAGTCCATATATCATTACGTTAGAGCTCGTATTCTAAATCTATAGCGAAAATTGACAGGGTGAAACTTATGACCAGCGAAATCAAAACTTGGAATGTTGTCCTCCGTTTGATCCCGCGCCCTGGGACGGAAAAGTGGTTGAATGGAACAATAAAAGGTCTATCAAGGATTCTGTTATTACGCAGTTTTACATGCCTCTAAATTCTGGAGAGGTAATAATGAGGATGAACGAGAAAGTTACCAGGGCGGGGCGGAAATGCCGGATTGGCTCTGTTTTTCCGACCATATTTCCGAAAGCAACATGGATTTTTACCTGGCTGTCGATAAAGAAGTGGACGGCGCCGAAAATGTAACATTGAACGGGAAATTCCCGAGTAAAGTGTATGAGGGAAATTTTGAAAATACTGGAGAATGGTGCCAGGATTTTGAGGCCTACGCAAAAGCCAGGGCCTGGAAGTCAAGAAATGGTACATGTGGTATACCACCTGCCCCGCCTGTGCCGAAAAGTACGGGAAAAACCATATCATGATTGTCTCCAAAGTTAAATAAAAATCAAATTGCGGGCGGCCACCCCACCCTAAAGGATGGGGTATGCTGATGGGCCGCCCGCCCGGTTATTCTGGCACTTAGACCTCGTTAATTCTCCGTTGCCTAGACTTTAATCTATGTGATTGAACCTCTGTTCTCGGTTTTCCCTGCGACTCCTTAATGTAGTGCTTGATTGTGTCAGCAGTTACATTTCCAACGGATCGATAGAATTTACCACTTGACCATAGACCTCCACCCCAATATCGTGTTCTCAGTTCAGGATGAAGCTTGAACAATCTGTAAGAACTGCCTCCTTTCAAGTATTGAACCACCTCTGATAGAGAGGTGCTTGGGTGGAATTCCAGGAACAGGTGAACATGATTATCTACAACTTCCAGAGCATGGATTTTGTAGCCTTTCTCTGTGCAAATATTGTGGAATATAGACTCGCAATCCTTTTTAACTCGTTTATTGTAGAATATCTTGTATCGATACTTAGGCACCAACACGATGTGGTAGGTAATTTGACCATAGCCATGGCTAAAACTGCGCAATTCCAACGCTTATCACATCCTAGCCATAGGTAGCTGGAACCACCTGTGGCTATGGTGTCAAAAAACTTCATTTTACAAAAAAACGATGATTGATACAGTTTAAGCGAATACAAAACAGCCAGCGAGGGTTCACTTCATCCCCGACCTAAAGGTCAGGGTATTCGTGACCCTCTGCGCTCCCATAGTAATAAATTTTAATGTTGGGCTATATCTCTTCACATCTTAATATTATTTTCCAATTCAACATAATCTGAAATAGCAAAAAAGCCGAATAATATTTATGTCTATAATTTCCCTGACCACAGATTTCGGAGACCTATATCCCGCAGCCATGAAAGCCGTGATTCTGGGAATTAATCCGAATGTACGGATTATCGATGTAACTCATTCTGTGCAGCAGGCCGGAGTCCGGGAAGGGGCTTTTGCCCTCTATTCCCTTGTCCCTTATTTTCCTCAGGGAGCTGTGCATATTGGCGTTGTAGATCCCGGAGTCGGAACTTCCCGCCGAGCTCTTGCCGTAATAGCAGGCAGTGCAGGAAAGGAGCAGTTTTTCGTGGGTCCTGACAACGGACTCCTTATTCCTGCCGCCCGCCGGCTTGGGGAAATGGAAGTATATGAAATCACAAATCCGGATCTTATGCTTAAAGCAGGCATTTCTGCAACTTTCCACGGCAGAGACATCTTCGCACCTGTAGGGGCCCACCTCTCAAAAGACACATCTATCGAGGCTGTCGGCCAGAAAGTATCGGATTTCGTTGATCTTGACTTCGGAAATCTCGGGATTGACGGGCCCTTTATTATCGGGGAGGTTATCTTTGCAGATGGTTTTGGTAATATTATCACCAATGTCCCGCAAGAGATCATTTTTAAGTTCTGTACCTTTGGCTCGCAGGTACAGGTAAACGGCAGACGAGTTTCCTTTGTTCAGACCTACGGTTTTGTCGGGCAGGAACAGCCTCTTGTCCTAATAGGTAGTCACGGTTTTCTGGAGATTGCGGTAAATAAAGGAAATGCTGCACTTCAGTTCGGGCTTCAAAACGGGGATCAGGTAGCAATAAAAATCATGTAAAAAGCCGGTATCAGACTTGAAATATCTTTTAAGCGGGATCGAGACCTGTTCGATAGTCACTTTCCGGCTTCATTTTTCGTAGAGATTATTTGCTGTTCTTTCCCAGAAGTAGACTTGGGTTCAATTCAGCGGAATTTATATATAATTCTCTGAGTACAAGCAGCCTGTTAAATATGAAACTGACTGATCTGAAAACTTACAAACTGGAAGTTTTCTTTATTTTTGCTCTGGTTATTTTGAGTTTTTTTACCCTTTCCGGAAATGAAAGTACAGGCAATTCCGCTGCCAGTACTGCGGGGACTTTCTGGCTTCCCTCTGCTGTGATGCAGTCCGTAGCTGCACTATATGCCGTATTTATTGCCATTTTCGTGTTATCCTTGCAGAACAACAGGGACAACATCAACTCGATTGCAAACCGTATAAAGCCGCCTCTGAAAATAGTATCATATACATCAGCGGGTACGATATATTTTAATGGACTGATATTGATCGTCTTTAGCCTTGGCGCCTTTTCCGAAACTAAAATGAAATTTATGCTATTTTCTTCTCTCGTTTCAATGGTTCTATCCCTTATAGCCATTGTTTATTCTTCTATGAACCTGTTAAGCGATGTTTCGGGTTTAAAGACCTCATCGGAAAAGTATTCCGCTATTTCAAATCTTCTTAGAGGGCAGGAAGGAAATCCTGCAAACTTGATGAACAAAAACAGAAAAGATACGGATTTCTGCATTAAGGCTCTGGATGACGAGAATCCTGAAGTCAGGGCAATTGCAGCCGAAACCCTGGGACAGATAAAAGACCCGAGAGCAGTGGATGCGCTTCTCAGGCTCCTTGAGGATAACAATTCAGGTGTGAGAACCGCTACATTCAGAGCCCTCGGAAAGATAGGGACTGAAAATACAGTAAAACCACTAATCAAACAATTGGAAGCAGATAAAAATCCTGAATTCAGAATATGTGCCATAGAAGCCCTCGGAAATTTAAATGATAAACTGGCAATTGAACCCTTACTCAAAAGCCTGGAGGATAAAGTCCCTGAGGTCAGGATAGCCGCAGTCCGTTCATTGGGAATCCTGGGTAATGAGAGAGCTGAAGAAGCACTTATTGTAAAATTGGATCAGAGCAACCAGGAACTTCAGAAGCAGATGATATTGGCTCTCGGAAAAATAGGAGGCAAAAAAGCAGTTGAGGCGCTTATCCGCAAACTGGAAGATAAGGACCCCGATATTCGGAAGTGTACTGCCGAATCCCTTGGGAAACTGGGGAATTTACGGTCAGTAGACCCTCTTCTCAGATGCCTGGAAGACAAAATTCCCGAAGTAAGAAATGCTGCTGCATACTCTCTGGGAACTCTCAGAACTAATAAAGCAGTAGATGCTCTTGTGGAAATGCTGGCAGAAGGAGACTCTGAACTTCGGATTACTGCAGTTTATGCCCTTGGCAGTATAGGCAGTCTAAGAGTAGTCGAGCCCCTTCTTGGAATTCTGGACGACAGCAACCCCTGGGTAAGGCGATATGCCGCAGAAGCCCTCGGCAAAATCGGAGATCAAAGGGCAACAGCTCCTCTTGTCAAAAACTTAAATGACCCTGACCCTGAAGTCAGGTGGGCTGCGGCTGAAGCCTTAAGATTGCTGGATAAACGGAACCCCAGTTAAAGAAACCTTCTGGAGTCCAGAGGAGCAATTTGGTAGAAAAACCGTAATTTTTTAAATTCGTCCGCTCAAGCGAAAAACAATCTTATCTCGCATAAGTTAGTCCGTTTGAGCGTAATAAGGTTCTAATCAATAAATTAGCCCTCTTGAGCGCAGCGAAAAGGGCAGCGTACTCCCGAGGCGCAATTCGGGAAGCGAAACTCGGGGAGAGCATCGGCCCTCACATCCACTCGTAATGCATCAAAACTTCGGGGTTAAAACTCTGCATCAAGCTGTTTTCCGTATACCCGAAAAAGAGACAACCTTTACAGTTATGTACAATTTCTTTTCTGCGCTCTTCCGAGTTTTCCCAAACACTCTCAAAGCCGTCCCACATCACGTTTCCGAGAGGTTCATTCTGCGCGCGGCATGTCTCCAGAGTGCCGTCATGCGTTACATTCAGAATAATCCCGCTGGCCCTGCACCTGTAGTCCATTTCCCTGTCTCTGACCATTCTGAGGTAGGTGTTGGAATTAATGATCGGATAACGCTGTTTTTTAAGCTCGATTATACGGTCAACTGTACTGCGGAATTTTTCCGTATCACGGATTCCGATCTCGTTCCAGATCTCTTCACTGATTCCGGGAAACTCGTGGACAGGCTCGAAGGAAACTTTTACTCTCAGCTTTTTTGCAAGCAAAATAAGGGTCTCGATATCATCCAGATTTTTTCCTGTGAGTACGCAGTTCATCAGGATAGGATTTTTCTGTTTCTGAAGCTTTCTAACCTCAATAGCTTTTTTTAAGCCCTTCAACAAAGTTTCGAAATCCATCCGACGGATTTCTTTATAACTCTTTATCCCGTCTACGGAAACCGAAAGGTAATCCACGTTTTCCAGTTCCTCCGCTCTTTCGTAGAGCAGCTTTCCGTTTGTGACCATGGAAGTCACCATCCCTATTTTTTTGGCGTGAGCCATAATCTGTGGCAGGTCCTTTCTTAGAAGAGGTTCTACGGTCCAGGCATTGTAGACTCCAATCCCGAATTCTCTTGCATCGTCTAATAGCTTGAAAACGTCTTCTTTTGCCGGTTCTTCTCCAGTTTTCTTCCAGTATTCACAAAAAGTGCAGCGCATATTGCAGCGAGCATTTACACCGTGAGAAAGGACAAAAGGACGCTTTCTTACTCGAATCTGCCACAGAGCCTTCGAAGCCAGGATGGGGTTAAGGCGGGACATAGAGATCTCTTATCTATTTTTTTGCAGAAGATTGCTTATTATTCATTAAGCTTTTCTATTATAACCTTTTTGCGGAAAGCTAATTTCCAACGTTCATTTCCGACTCTGTTTAGCTTATTGATTTATGAACCGAAGTTCATAATAATTTGTTGAACCATTTAATACCTAAAGAGTGAATAGATATGATATTAAAGTAAGCTAAGTCAGAATTATCCGCCAAAAATCCTATGGAAAATTTCTAGTAAGTGAATAAAAATTGAGTTAACTGCTAATTTACTCATAACTAATTTTGAGTAGACCCAACAGTTACCGGATTTAAAACGTTTCCATGATTCCTGTAAGTTATTGCACTAACTAAAAAACATATTCCTATAATCGGCATCAAAATGCACCAATTAAATAATGTAGGAACGACAACAGTGTTAAAAGTAGGCCACCCTTCAGAAAGTGCATGTGAAAGTCCACTGAGCGTGAAGAAAAGGAGTAACATCGAAAGCATACTCGCTACAGATGAAACTGCAAGATATGCATTCATCGAGTCAGGATGTCTATCCATAGATAAGAAGACTAGTGCCGAGAACGGGGACAGTAACGTCATTAGTGTCATCACGAGTGTTTCTGCGATGCCGATGTGGTCACTAAGAAGTTCTCTACCACTAAAAATAATCCAAAAATTTACGATGATCAGTATAAATAGAGAAATACATAATGGGACTGCCAGATACCATCTGGGTAGTACTTTTCTTGCTTCCACCAAAAAAAGAACGGAACCCAAAAACGAAATAATGCTCAATAACTCTGTCAAGTCCCCGAAAGAAAGTATTGTGACAGATATTGACCAAAGTATACAACTTATTAAGACTGCAGCCCAGTAAAACATAAAGATAGCAGACATCAATGCCAGTGCGATTTTTATCCTCATTAAATCATCGCCATAAAATATAAAAATCGGGTGAAAATTGTTCACCCTATCAGGTCATAGAATTCGGTTATTGATCCTTCGTCTCCTGCTGCACTATCTACAACCCTCAGCCGCCAGTTGTGCACATTCTGGGCGCCTTCCACGTGTACTGAAAGCTGGAGGTTACTTCCTCTCTGATGGTCCCATATTTAATGTCGCTCTATTTAATCAAGATTCACAATTTTTTAAAATTACTTCTTTCAAAAATCTTCTTAAGTATATGTAAAATTTACATATACTTTAAACAGTTAGCTCCGAGATTATAAATTAGTTTCTACTGACATATTTAATTCAGCAAACAATTAAAAATAATGAGTCAGTTTCAAAATCTCAGTTTATATCTTTTGACGAGTATACTTCAGTAATTTCTTATTTGCTTCTTTGGATACTGGATTTTGGAGAATCAGTCTTTTTTAAATTACAGAAAATAATCTAAAAAAATTTTCAATTATTCAGACTAAAAATGAGTTTTGGTGTCGTCTCTCCAATAACCCTATTATTGCTTTTAGTCTCGTCATATTCTGTTTTTATAAGTCAAATAAAAGGGATATTATATTGTAGTGCAGAGAATCAAGTAGAAAAGATAAATATTTTTAGAAAATGAAGAATTTTAAG
>NZ_JAVKPK010000062.1:0-20596 GCF_031461075.1 Methanosarcina baikalica
AATCTGATTTCATAATCTGATCAATATTTTTTTGATCAAATAGCAGGCACAAAACGGTCTAATTTGGTTCAGCTATTTTCTTTATTACATCCAGCATTCCATCAGGTTCAAAAGGTTTTACTATAAAACCCATAGCGCCTATTTTCATTGACTCTGTTATCAGGGCCTGCTGCCCAAGGGAAGAGCACATTACTACTTTTGCCTCCGGATCCATAACAAGAAGTTTTTGCAATGCCTCTTTTCCGTCCATATCAGGCATAATTATATCCATTAACACAAGATCAGGCTTTACTTCCAGATACGTTTGAATTGCTTCTTCCCCATCACCGACCTCAGCTACCACTTCATGTCCATGCATTAAAAGAATGTCCCGAATTATCATTCTCATAAATTCGGCATCGTCCACGATCATAACTCTGGCCATGCATTTTCCTTCTTTTACTCTTGAACAAGCGACAATATCAGATAATATTTCACACTCCTATATTTTGGAATGTTTCGATACTTTATTCCTATCTATGCAGAATATTGTCTCTTGCCTGCGTATTCTTCCTAAATCGATGCTATGAATCAAAGGACCTCAATTGAAAAGCTATTGAAGGTTAACAAATCCAACCAACGCAAGTTTTCTTGTTAAGACCGATCTGTTCCACTTGTGTAGAAAAATATATACGAGACCTTCTATATTAAACTTTTTTAATTATCTTTAGCAAACTATAGAGTTTTAAATTGTCCAGAGGATATGGGTAATTGGGACGTTAACAAACTATTTACAAAAGTTACAGGCTCTTTTTTTGAATCTTTTTTCCTGAAATAATAATACTTAAGTCTAAATAGATTATTTTTATCGATATTTATATATTAAAAATATGACCTCGATCGTTAGTAAATAAGTTTATATTCTCTTGAACTTTATACATTACTTAGTAAATTGCGAAATTAATTTCGGTGTAATTTGTAGGTCTGGAAGTACACGCACTTAATATATAAATGAGAGAAATTTACTTCATATTTTCCGGTTTCACATTTTCCAGAGTAGATTCGCTGTTCCATTACTTCTGTAACAGAACGTCATGTACATAAATCTTCAAGCAACCCCCAGGGAGTTGATTTAAGTGCCTGAAATCCTGATTGTTGAAGATAATTTACTTAATCTGGTGATCGAAGCAGACTTGTTGAAATCCTTTGGATATGAGCCGAAAAAGGCAAAAAATGGTTTTGAAGCTCTCGAAATTCTCAATGAAACGAGAATTGATCTAATGTTGCTTGATATGGAGCTTCCGAAGATGCACGGCCTTGAACTGCTTCAAAGAATAAAACTCAATCCTGAAATCCGGAATATAAGAGTAGTTGCAGTCACAGGATACTGTGATTCCGAAAGTAAAGAGAAGTTCCTTAAGGCCGGATGTTGTGCTGTTCTTGCCAAACCCATAAACTTTGGCGATTTCGGGTCACAGGTCAAAGAGTTTCTTACAATGACAGGTTCTCTTCATTGAAAACAAAACAATCTGTTTGGTAATTAGTTGGGAAAGCAGATAATTTCCTATTAGAGGCATTTCCGCAATTCTATCTTCCTTAGCAGGTGCTGCTGACAGATTAATAGCCAAGTTGCAGATAAAAAAGGTATAGATGCGGAGAAGTTGGAGGCACAGGTGGGAAAGATGTATAAAAATACGAAAATAGGGCATGTAGTGATAGGTTTTGCTCTTCTTTTGATTTTGATTTTCTTTGTCGGGTACACAGGCTATCAGGGCATGAATGATGTTGAAAAGAAGAGCCGAGCCATTCAAAACATGACCTTTATCATGAACAATATGCAGGGAGCCCTGGAAGCCGAAGAAAGCTATGTTATTCATGGTGATCCCATTTACAAGGAAAAAGTTTATAGCCATCTTAACCTTGTGCCCACACAGGCAGCCATATCCAAAGAAATATATCTGGACTACCTTGACCCCGTAAATCAGGGCCGGATGGATTCTATTCTGGCAACTTCCGGTGAGTTTAGGGAAACTTTTGACAACTACGTTAAAACAAATGAAGAAGAGATAGCCCTCAGAACAGACATCGTCTCCAATGGCGAGATTATACTGCAGAAAACCAATGAGATTTATGAAGATCAGATGATTCAATATCAACAATATGTAGAAAACGGTTCTTCAAGTGAAATTCTCCAGCGAAAATTATCCCACGCTCAGGAAGCCCAGAAAATCAGCATACTTACAATGGAAGCTCGAAATGAATACCAGAATTATATAATCACTCCCGAAAATCAATCTGCAATAAAATTTGACCAGCGGATGGGAGATATAATTAAAGCTACTGAAAATCTGGATGAACAGCTGGTAAGACCTGAAAATATTGAGCGTGGAAATACAATAATTACCAACGCTAAAAAGATCCAGACAGATTTTGACCGTCTGAAAGTTCTTAAGGAGACAAAAGCGGTTGAAGTGAATAATATGGCGACTATAGCGGCACAGGTTGGAGAAGTCGCTACAGATGCCAGTACTGATCAGAAAGAAAAGCTTAACTCCCTGATCGTGGGTTCTATAAACAAGATCCTTCTCGTTACTCTTCTTTCGATACTTATCGGAGCTTTACTTGTTTTTGTGATTCTTAACGTTTACAGAAAACCAATCTATGAGTTGCTTGAAGCGGCCGACAGAATATCTGAAGGAGACCTTAGTGTTGAAATTAAAGAAAGTTCGACGAGTGAGATCTCTCAACTCTCAGAAGCTTTTAAATCAATGGTTGAGAACCTTCGCAGCTTAATTAAAGAAATTCAGGAGGGTTCACTTCACCTTTCTACACTTTCGGAAGAAATGTCTGCTTCTTCTGAGGAAGTGGCTTCAGCTTCAAAGAAAATTTCGAATAATGCAGCCGAAATTTCAAACGGAACAGAAGTTCAGAGCACAAAGATAGTGAATATAACTCATGCAATGCAGGATATGACGCACAATATCCAGGAAATTGCGGACAATACCCAAAAAGTATCTAAAAATACAAATCTTGTCAATCATACTGTTGGGAATATCGGGGATGCTTCAAGAGAGGTCCTGTTAAAGATGGATCGGATTCGTTCCTCAGTTGATGGGACTGGGGAAGTAATCAGGGACCTGGACTCCAAGTCTCAACAGATCAATGAGATTGTAATTCTTATTACTAGGGTTGCGGATCAGACAAATATGCTTGCGCTGAATGCTGCAATTGAGGCTGCCAGGGCGGGAGAACACGGCAGAGGTTTCTCTGTTGTAGCCGATGAAGTCCGCAAACTTGCCGAGGAATCAGGCAGTGCTGCTAAGGACATCTCGAAGTTAATCGATGAAATCAGAAACAGTATAAGCGACACCGTGGAAAGCATAGACGCAAGTAAAAAAGACGTGCAGATTGGCACATTATCCGTTAATAACGCGGTTGAAATGGTTACGGGGATTGTTTCCACAATTAGTGAAATCACGAATATGATAGAGGATGTTGCAGCCGCTACAGAGGAACAGTCCTCATCAATAGAAGAGATTACTTCCACCTTAGAAGACATTTCCTCAATCTCAGAAAAATCCGCTGCAGGAACCCAGGAAACTGCTGCAGCTCTCGAAGAACAGAGTGCTTCAATGTCAGAACTTGCCGATATGGCCAGTGGTCTTTCTTTGCTTGGGGAAAAGATGAAAAAGGCTACGGAAAAGTTTAGGCTTGGTAACTCAAAAGAAGGGCCAGAAAACAGGGCTGGTTAAAATCATTGGAATTAGTTTGAGGAATTCAAATGTTTGAAGAAACATTAAAAGAGAATTCAAGGTTCTCGCAAGAAAATCTCCATTTAGTGACCTTTGAACTTTCAGGTGAAGAGTTCGGAGTCGATATCATGCAGGTCTCCGAAGTTATTCCGGTTCCGAGAATCACGCGCATTCCTCAGGCTCCAGAATGTATAAAAGGACTCATTAACCTTAGAGGAAAAATTCTCGTAGTGATAGATCTCAACAAGCGTCTTGGTTTCAGTTCGAAAGAAACCGACAGTCTATCCAGAATCATTATAGTAGAGATTAGAGACATAGTCATAGGAATGCTTGTAAACTCTGTAAAAGAGGTCATAAAATTGCCTTTATCCTCCATTGAACCTACTCCTGAAATGATTAAATCGAAAATTAATGCAGAGTATTTAAACGGGGTAGGAAAAACAGGTAACAGGCTTCTTATTCTCCTGAACCTTGCCAGGGTACTTGGAGAAGAAGAAATTGAAGAATTTAATGGGCTGTCTTCTCGTGAAGAGAATATTTAAAGACTTATGAGCAAATTTATAAAATATGCATCCTGCTTTTTACAGCCAAGTTCAGGTTGCACCCTTTTCTGAGCCTTGTCCTTGTATCTATTTTCACAGGATGTGCTATATCCTGGCTTATTTAATCTTTGTTCCAATAGCTAAAGAGTTGGCTGCCAGACTCGATAACCCCTCTATTTCCACTGCAACTGCCCTTGCACTTGGAGCTGTTGCTTCATTTAATCTTATCTATCCTTCGCCTGTGATAATCTCAGCAGCAGAAGAACTATCGGCTAACGCGGACAAGCTTTTTATTCTGGGATTTCTGATCTCGGTTCCCACTTCCATTGCAGGCTACCTTTATGCCAGAAGGCTGGGAAAGACTGAAATTACAAGCACTTCTAAATCCAATAACCAGGGGTATTCTGGCCCAGAAAAGACAGAAACTGCACAAAGTAAAAAATCAGGGGTACAGGAGCAGCTAACTGCAACAGAAGAAAAAGTAACCTGCATGCAGGAGCAAACAACCGTATTAGAAGAATTAACAGGTGTGAGGCAGAAGGTAACCTTATTAAGAGAAAAAGAAGCCGAAGTAACCAGAACGAAGGAAAAAAAGCTTAAGTAACCAGAACGAAGGAAAAAAAGCCGAAGTAACCACAACGAAGGAAAAAAAAGTCGAAGTAACCACAACGAAGGAAAAAAGCCGGAATTCTGGAGAAATATATAGGAATGTATCAATATTATGCAGGAAAACCCGGAAGGCCTGAAGCGTACTCTCTAATCTTTTTCCCTTAATTACTTATTCTCCTTCAGGCGGGCTTTCGTTGTCGCAGTCCTTCAAACTGTACAGGGGTCAAGAGTGTACTTATAGCACCTTCACTTGTGTACTTATAGCACCTTCACTTTTACTGTCTTCGGAGAGTTCGCAGAACTGGAACCATCCGAGGTTTTCAGGTCAAATACCCTTGGGGGTGCTTTGATGGGCTTGGTGAGCTTTTTGCTGGTGTCCGGTGTGTGCTTTTTCTTCTACTGAAATTTTTATGCCGAGAATTTTTTTTCTGAGATTTTTCAATCTTTATTTTTTTTAAGGCTTCTCAATCTCTATTTTCTTCCAAGATTTTTCCATTTCCCACGTTTTTTACTATAGTACAACTATTACTTCATAATTTGGTGTATGGCAAACAATAAATACGGGTTTTCCGTATTTCTCTCTATGAATGAGCAGAGTTGTCTTGAGTTTACGGGCCTTGAAATCTCTCCGAGAAAGATAGATTATCTTAAGTTCATTCTTGAAAAAGGAGGAACTGTAAAAACCACAGAAATCTCCTCCAGCCTGCAGGTTGACCCTTCCACTACAAGCAAGACTTTAAACGAACTTGCAAGTGCGGGCTACCTGAACCATGTTCCCTACAGAGGTGTGGATTTGACGGAATTGGGAAAGGCATATACGGAATTTCTTGTAAGGAGGCACAGGATTCTTAGTCTTCTCTTAACCCATTACGGCCTTTCGCCGGAAGAAGCATGTGATGAAGTTTCACGTTTTGAGGCTTTTGTTTCCAGGGATGCTGTGGATAAAATCTGCAGCTCAATGGGCCACCCGATGTTCGGTGTATGCGGAGAAATAAGTCATGGGAAATGCTTGCATGAAGAATATCATCACTGAATGCCGGAATAAATGAAACGGTGAATAAAAGCGTAAAATAGAGTTAATCTTAAATAAAGCCATGGATATAACTTCGATGTAAACTTGGGCTTACACCAAAAAATTTTCTGAATTACCCATATTTTTGAATATAAGACAAATTTCTTCTGCTAATATCTATCTTATTTCATCGCAAATAAAATTGATGAGTGAAGTAAAAATGAAAGTGAAGAGAATGGGATCTCAAATATGAAGCTGAAAATTGTATCTTTATTAGTTCTTTTGGCCGTTGGTCTGAGCCTTTTTGCCAGTGGTTGTACAGGTCCAGGCAACTCCCAGGTTAATGATAGTACAGGACAGGAAGTTGAAGCAGGGACGGATATGCCCATAACAGTGGCTGTGAGCGTCCTTCCGCAGGCCGAGTTTGTAGAGAAAGTCGGAGGGAATAAAGTAAAAACCGTTGTCATAATTCCCCCTGGAGCTGATCCTCACACTTATGAACCCTCTCCAAGAGAATTGGGAGAAGTGAGCGAAGCCCTTATGTATGTTACACTCGGGGTCGATATGCCTTTTGAGAGGGTTTGGATTGACAGGTTCGAAACCATCAACAGTGGGACTCTCATCGTAAACTCTTCTAATGGAATCGAACTTAAAAAACTTTCTGCCCACGATCACCATGAAGGAGAGGGAGAAGAGGAACACGCAGGAGAGCTTGAAGCCGATCGTGCAAACGAAAGTAAAGAAACTCATGAAAACGAAAGTAAAGAAACTCATGCAAATGAAAGTGAAGAAACTCATGAAAACGAAAGTGAAGAAGGTCGTGAAGAAATAGAACTGGACCCGCACATCTGGACGTCTCCTTCAAATGCAAAAATAATGGTCGAAAATATTTATAAGGGGCTTGTGGAAATCGATCCCGGAAATGAAACTTACTATTCCCAGAACAGGGATGCTTATCTGAAAGAACTGGATGCCCTGGATGCAAGGATCCGGGAAAAGCTCGAGGGGCGAGAGGAAAGAAATTTCATGGTTTATCACCCTTCATGGGGCTATTTTGCAGCGGATTACAACCTTACCATGATTCCAGTTGAGATTGAAGGAAAGGAGCCAAGCGCTCAAGACCTGGCAAAGCTTGTGGATCTTGCAAAGGAAAAGCATGTTAAAGTAATCTTTGTCCAGTCAGAGTTCAACACGCGGAGTGCGCAAGCCATAGCCGAAGAGATAGGCGGCGAGGTTGTAGTCGTAGACCCGCTTGCAAAGGATTATATTGCAAACATGGATAAAGTCTCCGATATTTTTGCCAGAAACCTGGTATGAAGTCAGTAAAGTCAGCATTTGAATTCGATATCCAAATGAGTTTATCCCAAAACTCGAAATTTCGTCTCTGAATCTCATATTCGGAATAATCAAGGGTTAAGATCATGAAAATTATTTCTGAAACTCTTAATGACTGAGAATAAAATTGGTTTTGGGATGAGCTCAATATTAAAAGGATAATCCGATAAAAACGATATTCTGAAGGGAAGGCGATGGAGAAAGTTATAGAACTGAAGGATGTCTGGGTTCGTTATGGAAATCAGATAATTCTTGAGGCAATAAATCTTGAACTGAAAGAACCCAATGGGTTGCTTGGGATTATTGGGCCCAATGGCGGAGGAAAAACCACATTTCTCAAAGTGCTCCTTGGACTTTTGAAGCCTTACAGGGGCAGTGTGCAGCTTTTTGGAAAATCTCCTGAAAAGAGTAGAGATCTTGTAGGCTATGTTCCCCAATACAGAAATTTTGATTTTGACTTCCCTATCAGTGTCTGGGAAGTGGTTCTCACAGGCAGGATGAGCCATACGGGTTTTCTGAGAAAATATGGGGAAGAAGACAAAAAGGCAGCCGAAGAAGCCCTGAAGACAGTGGAGATGTTCCAGTATAAGGATCGGCAGATCGGGCAGCTATCTGGCGGGCAGAGGCAGAGAGTTTTTATTGCGCGCGCTCTTGCCACAAACCCCAAACTCCTGCTTCTGGACGAACCCAATTCCGGACTTGACCCCCATATGCAGGATGAACTTTACCGCCTACTGGATAGGCTCAAGCGAGAAATGGCAGTTATCATGGTTACTCACGACCTTAGCGCAGTTTCTGTTTACGTTGACAGGATAGCCTGCCTGAACCGTACACTCCATTATCACGATTCCAGGGAAATTCCTGTTGAGGATCTGGAAGCTACCTATCAGTGTCCTGTCGAACTGATTGCCCACGGCGTGCCTCACAGGGTACTGGAGAGACATAAAGGGAGTTCCTGAAGATCAACGCTTGGTTCGAAAACAGATTAATACGGAGAAATAAAAATGTTTGATCTTCTGCAATACAGCTTTATCCAGAACGCCCTCGCAGCCGCAATCCTTGCAAGTATAGCCTGCGGGATTATAGGTGTCTATGTTGTCGTCAAAAAAATTGTTTTTATCAGCGGCGGGATCGCTCATGCTTCTTTTGGGGGTATTGGCTTGGGTTATTACCTCGGAATCAATCCGATGCTCGGCGTTCTTCCCTTCAGCCTTGTTTCGGCTCTGATCATGGGGACAGTGAGCAAGAAATCTAAAATCCCGGAAGACAGTGCAATAGGTATTCTGTGGTCTCTTGGAATGGCTCTTGGGGTCATTTTTGTCTACCTGACTCCTGGCTATGCTCCTGACCTTATGACTTACCTCTTCGGAAACATTCTTACAGTACCGCGCTTCGACCTTTACCTGATGTTGGGTGTTGATATAGTTATAGTAGGTGCAGTTTACTTATTCTATAAGGAGTTCCTGTCCCTCTGTTTTGATGAAGAATTCACAACTGTTCAGGGTTTCCCTACAGAGAAACTTTACCTTTTCCTGCTGTGCATTATTGCCCTGACAATTGTAGTTCTTATCAAAGTCGTGGGTATTATCCTTGTGATTGCCCTTCTTACCATTCCTGCTACGCTAAGCCGTAGATTCACTCATAACCTGAAGCAAATGATGCTGATTTCCATCGTCTTCGGTACTGTGATCAGCATAGCCGGGATAGGTCTTTCATATGCGCTGGACGTCCCTTCTGGAGCAACAATCATTCTCGTATTGAGCCTGGTATATGGACTTGTTGCCTTCGGGATGGGAATACTTGAAAACAGGAGGATTTCAGGAGACTTAAGAGAATCGTGAGCTCGATTTAAAGGCTCAAGAAATGAGCCTGGTATTTTTTATTGCGAATTCGCTTGATCTAATTAAGGATACACAGTCAATATTTTCCAGGATTCAGTCAATGACTTCAATATTCCTGGGATTCAGCTAAGGACTACAGATATAGTATGTCAGTCCGAAAAATAGTAATCTCAGGCCATACATCGAATAAATATTACAAATATAATATACAGTTTGTGTATATTAAAGCCTGATTATGTATGGTATGTCCGCATCGATCTAATATACTATGCACAGGTATATATTCATTCATTCCTAGTATATTATAAAGTGGGGATTTTTACGGGGCAGGGTAACGATTCCCATATAAATATATTTATATAGTTTTATTAAGACAAAATTTTATATATGGTGAGATGCAAGAGCCTAAAAGTTTAATTGATTTTATTTTATAGAACTCCATGATCAAACCTTTCAGGCTGGATTCGTAAATAAAAACGGAACCTAAAGCATCTAAACTTGTGAGTAAAACCGCTTCAAGTGGGGAAGCGATATACATGCCTGCAGGATGAACACAATGGATGTGCTTGGAGCCACCCTAAGCCCAAATCCAGTAAGTGTATCTGCCAGCCACCTCAAAGCAAGTGATTGAATCCGTTATATAAAACGGAAACCACCAGACAATTGACTAAAATAAAATACCATACCAGGGTGATAAAATGGACCGTGATACAACCCGGGATCAAAATATAGAAGAAAATGAAACCTTCGAAGGCGAGTACCTCGACCTTCCGAATATCCCCCTTCCAGAAACAGATAACGTGCTATATTCAATCCTGAACTCCTTAAACCAGAATATCGCAGATTTTCACACATTTGTGAAATTCAACTCCTATCTGTCTGAGGACCACCTGAATATTGAGCTGCTTAAAAGGAGCATGGGTATTCACAGGGACTTTACAGCTCTGTTTCTGCACACCAAAGAAGAACTTGTATTTACCTACCCCGAATTTGTAGAAAAAACAGAAAAGATCCTGTTCAAAGGGGACGTTGGTGCCAATTGCATAAAATACACTCACAGATTATGCAGAACCATAAGTGACTACAAAATAGCTCTGCATAGAGAAGGGTATTTGCCTGACCTGAGAAGACAGTTACCGTTAGTTGATGTATAATGTAATCATCCGGTAACTTACTTTTTTATCTTAAATTTCTCTTTTTTGTTAAGAGTTAAAGCCAGGCTTAAGTTCTCAAATTTTGATAGATCTTCAGAATTTAAGAGATTCTCAGGCTTCTTTTTTTAACCGAATACAAAAAAAAACTTCTTTCCTGTTAGTGCTTTGACTCTTTCTATATTTTACAGTACTTCTGGAATTTTATATTTAATTTTCAGTACATCCGTAGTTTTATATTACTAAAAGATATTTGGCATGCAAGGCATCTGTAAAAAACGGTATTCTAAAAAACGGTGTCCTTGAAAAACGGTATTGTAAAAAACGGTATTCTGAAAAACGGTATTGTAAAAAACGGTATTCTGAAAAACGGTATTCTGAAAAACGGTATTCTGAAAAACGGTGTCCTTGAAAAACGGTATTCTAAAAACGGTATTCTAAAAACGGTATTCTAAAAACGGTACTAAAAAACGGTACTAAAAAACGGCATTTATAAAACAGATGCCTAAATCATTTGATATGTAAATCTTTTTTAGTTTTGTTCGTTTCATCGAATTTAACAGTTTTACGTTGTTGATTTTGCAGAAATTAATAAGACTCAAGGTTATCTGCTGTTATTTCCTTGTACATTGGATATAGTTCTTCTGTCAATATTTCCAGAGCATTTTGATATGTTTCTATTGCTTTTTTGCAGTTTAGTGCCTTATATTTGACTTTTCCCATTGTAGTCTGATTTTCAATAAACCAAAATTTCACCAAGAGCACGGTTAAAAAAGTAGCATCAGCTCTGAAACCAGTTTTGACATCAAAAATCAATCAAAAGAATTCAGACCAAAAGATAAAGTCAAAAATAAAATTAAAAAAGTAGAACTCCAGTTTTCACTGAAGCCCGAAGTGTTTTATGTTCCAGTCTGCAGTAGCCTGGATTTTCTTAATTTCTTCGTCTCCGCCTTCCATGGTAAAGAGGTGCTTGAACCGCTTTTGAGCTCTAAGGTATTCCTCAACTGGTCTGGGGTCCTTGACCTTTCTGACTTGGGTGAGTTCCCCGTTTTCCATCTCGTACATGGGCCAGAGACAGGTTTCGACTGCAAGTTTGGCAATCTCAAGAGTCTTTGAGGTATCAAAGCCCCAGCCTGTTGTACACGGGCAGTGGGCATGGATGTAAGTTGGACCCACGATTTCAGTAGCTTTCTTGACTTTACGAATCATGTCTCTTGGAAAGCCTATTGAGGTTGTTGCCACATAAGGAGATCCATGGGCTACCATAATAGCAGGCATGTTCTTCTTAGGGCGCTGGTTTCCAAAGGAGACTTTTCCGGGGGGTGTTGTCGTGGTGCTGGCATCGAAAGGAGTTCCACTGCTGCGCTGGATTCCCGTGTTCATGTAGGCTTCGTTGTCCATACAGACATAGGTGAAGTCGTGGCCGCGCTCAAAGGCACCTGAAAGGGCCCCGAGTCCGATGTCCATAGTAGAACCGTCTCCTCCGATTGATACTACCTTTATATCATCCTTTTTGCCAAGAGCCTTTAAGGCAGCTTCCACACCTGAAGCCACTGCACCTGCGTTTTCAAAGAGGGAGTGAATCCAGGGAACCTGCCAGGAAGACAATGGAAAAGGCGTGGACATGACTTCAAGGCAACCTGTCGGGTTAACTATAATGCAGTTGGGACCTGCTCCCATCAGTGTGAATTTTGCAGCAAAGGCATCACAGCATCCTGCACAGCCACTGTGCCCGGATGTGATATATGTTTTCGGTGCAGTTTTACTCATAGCAACTCCTCCTTAAGGTCAAGAAACTGACTTTCAAGTGTGATTCCGTACTTCGCAGCTTTTTTAGTTTCTTCTATAACCTTTGCAATACTTTCCACGCGAATATCACGGCCCCCGTGGCCCACAGTATAGCCCATCACAGGTACACGGACTTTACTGTTGTAGAGACAGGATTTGGTTTCTGTAAAGAGCGCTCCTTCATTTGTCCCTATAGAAATATTCTTATCGAGTACAACAATTGCATGAGCATTCTTAACAGCCTCACAGATCTGTTTCTTCGGGAAAGGTCTGAAGGACCTGACCTTTAAGACACCGATCTTTTCTCCTCTTGCTCTGTACTCATCAACAACGTCCTTAACAGTCCCGAGAATAGAGCCCATAGACATGACAATAATTTCGGCATCTTCAAGCATATATCCGTCAATAAGCCCTCCATGGAACCTGCCAAAGACTTCCTCAAACTCCTTTGCCACGGTTTCGATTTTAGGAAGAGCTTTCTGCATTGCTTGTTCCTGGAGATACCTGAACTCTTCATAGGTATCAGGGGCTGCAAAGGCTCCGAAGGTCTTGGGGTTTTCAGGGTCAAGAATATTTTCTGGTTGGAAAGGCGGGAGGAAATTGTCGGTCAGTTCCTGTTCAAGTAAGATAACAGGCTCGTAAACGTGAGACAGGATAAAGCCGTCCATGCAGACCATGCCCGGAAGCATAATCTCATTGTCTTCTGCGATCTTGTAGAGCTGGGGCAGGGTATCAGATGCTTCCTGGACATCTTCTACATAGAGCTGGATCCAGCCTGTATCCCTCTGCGCAATCGCGTCTTGGTGATCGTTCCAGATATTGATTGGAGCGCCAACGGCTCTATTTGCCACTGTCATTACAACCGGAAGCCTCATGCCTGAAGTGTTAAAAAGCGCCTCATGCATGAGCAGAAGTCCCTGAGAAGTTGTGGCTGAATAGGTTCTTGCGCCTACTGCTGATGCTCCTATAAGGGCAGAGATTGCCGAGAACTCGGACTCTACATTAACATACTCACAGTTAGGGATTTCCCCATCTGCTATGAACTGGGATAGGTCTTCAACAATATGTGTCTGGGGAGTAATCGGGTAGGCTGAAATAACGTTTGGACGGCAGATTTTTGCGGAATGGGCCACAGCATAGGAACCTTCTACTACCACCATTTTTCCCTTGTAAGCCGGGTTAATCATTATTTCTCCTCCAGAATCATTTCAATTGCATCTGCAGGACATTCGTTTGCACAGATGCCGCAACCTTTGCAGTAATCATAATCGTATTCAAAAAAGCCGTCTTCTCTGAGTTTAACAGACATGTCGGGGCAGACTATTTCGCAGATTCCGCACTTGGTACACTTTTCATAAATATAAACCGGGCGGAAGTTTCTCCAGCCACCGGTTTTGTTTTTAAGAGTTGAACCAGGTTTACAGACTCGGCAGTTTGTAATGTTTAAACCTTCTTCTTTCTGATCGGTTTTTAGAACTTCCGGACTTATCTTGCGGTCCTGTTCGGTTTCATTACTCACGCCTCTTCCCCCCTGATAAGCTCGTAGGCTTTCTGAATTGCTTTTGCATTCTTTTCTCCGATTTTTCCTGCAAAACGAGCCTTTATTGCATGCTGGATGGATCCGACATTGATTTCTCCGGTTGCACCCGCAAAAGCTCCAAGAAGGACGGTGTTTACAATGGGGATACCTATAACGTCCATTGCCACCTTCGTAGCATCCACGGTCATGACTTTGGCTTTTGTTTTGAGGTTCAGGCTTTCCGGCTTTTCTGTTGTGTTAACAATAATTATCCCATCATCTTTTATCCCGCTTGCAACATCAACAGTGTCAAGCAGGGTTGCATCCTGGACAATAACATAATCCGGCGTGTAAATCTGGCTTCGAAGCCTTATTGGACTATTACTAATCCTAGTGAATGCCTGGACTGGGGCACCTCTGCGCTCTACCCCAAAAGCGGGGAAGGCCTGGCTGAACTTACCATCTTCAAAAGCTGCAATGGAAAGCATCTCAGCCGCGGTAACAGAACCCTGGCCTCCTCGACCGTGTATCCTGATTTCCTTCATCTGGATTCTCCTTTTTAATGTGATTTTATCTATATCGTTTTTTAATGTTTTTTAATGTCTTTGCTGTTCTCGGCAGTCTGTTTGGCAAGGTATTAATCAAATTAACCTGATATTGCTCAATTTATTAATTTTTGTCAGACACAAATCAGCATTCGCCTCTTTCTTCAGGCACTACTGCGATATGCAAATGCAGTTTCATGCAAATGCAGTTTCAGGGATCCAAAACTTTGGATGGCTTCAGGGATCCAAAACTTTGGATGGCTAATTGTTAACCTGAATACATTCTATTATTAAATCACAGTTAATCTTGAACACGACAAATTTTCAATTCTATATTAATGCTTTTTGGTGCCCGATAGTTCATGGATAATAATGTAGATTATTATTAGTTTTTCGGTGAAAATCGAAAAATTGTTTATATCTAGTTCTAATTTATAATTATCTTTTAGATATATCATATTTATTATTTTCAGGTTAACCTGCCTTACATCCCTGCTTTATCTCATTTCGGTTATAAACGAATGTCCCTTTTAAAAATATGAACCATTTTAATATTTCTCCTTACAGGAATTCCTTATAAGCTCGATTATGGCCTTTCCATCTTTTAGACTATTAATCTTTTCCCTGATCTGCCGCGAGCCGTGCAAACCTTTTGTAAACCAGTGGGCATGCATTCTTAGATTCATGGACGAAAAAAGATTGTGTTCTTCAAGCAAGGTGATATAGGTTTCAAAGTCCTCTAATTGTCGAGCCTGCCTGTCAACTTCCAGTTTCTCTCCGGTTTCCAGATAGTGCCTTATTTTTTTAAAGATAAATGGATTTCCCATTGCTGCGCGCCCTATCATAAGCCCGTCACAGCCTGTGAAGTCAAGGGCGCTTTTGGCAGACTCTTCGTCCCTTATGTCACCGTTTGCAATCACAGGAATAGAAAGTTCGTGTTTGACGGCTCTGATCGCTGCAAGGTCCGAACTTCCGGAATACATTTGTTCTGCCTGTCTGCCGTGAACGGTCAGGGCAAAGGCCCCTGCCTTTTCTATCAGGCGTGCAATCTCAAGGGTCTTTTCGTCGCTCTCCAGAATGCGGATCTTTGCAGTTACAGGAGTTTTCAGAACACCTGTCAGCTCCGAGATTATTTCATATACAAGTTGCTGGGAGTTGAGAAGAGCCGAGCCACACCCTGTCCCTGTAATGCGCTGTACAGGGCAGCCCATATTCACGTCGATGAGTTCAGGCCTGTACTCATTCTCAACAAAGAGCGCAGCTTCCCTCAGCTTCTCAGGGGAACTCCCTACAAGCTGAACCCCGAAAGGTCGGTCGTCAGGGGAACTCAGTCCTTTAAAAAGCGATTTTCGGTTCTCGCTGAGCAAGGCATCTGCACTGATCATTTCAGTGTATGTGAGGTCAGCTCCATTCTTCCTGCAAAGCAGCCTGAAAGCCAGATTTGTCACATCTGCCATAGGTGCAAGGAGAAGGCTTCCCTCAGTTTCAATCTTGCCGATTTTTAATTTATTGAGCTTCATTTTTCTCGACTGTTTTTCTCGACTGTTTTTCTCGACTGTTTTTCCAATTATTCTTCGGATTGTTTTTCTCATTCTTTTCCTTTATTTATCTGTTTTGGAATTGCTTCCTTTTTCAAAGATTTATGCCTCTAATTTGCTGTGATCCGTTGAGATTTATAAAATTCACAGAACTGTCTGGAAAAAATTTTGGTGGTTATTAAAAAATTATGAGAGAAAATTAATAGGTATAAACAGGAAGTCCGAACAGGAGTCCAAAACTGCAAAAACGAAAATAAGATGCTGAATCAGCTAGTTGGGAAAACTGATCCAGAAGCTTAAAAAATAAGTTAAGTGGTCATACAGACGGTTTATGAAAAGAACAGTCTGATATATCCCAGATAAGGAATCCTGTACTGTGCAATCCCTATAATCCATTCGTCTTTTACAGGCATCTCATAGCTTATCTGTCCTTCCTGGTCAAAGTGCATGTTGGTTACAACATTGTCTCCTTTCGTAATGTAGCCGGAATACGGAGCAATGGGACCGTCTCTCCACATAGGCTCTCCGGCTTCTACTCTGTACATGGCTCTATGAATTATCGGCGTTACTCCTTCTTCCCCATAAGGGCGGTAAAGAATAACATTTCCGTAATCTTCAAAGGATTTATAACCGGTATTTTTTCCTTCAGCATTCGTGGTTATGTCCACTCGATCTATGCTTTTGATGAAAATAATATCTCCTATCATCATATGCGGTTCCATGCTTCCTGACTCCACCGCAACCATAGGAGTCCAGAGTCCGAATGCCA
This sequence comes from Methanosarcina baikalica, assembly GCF_031461075.1. NCBI lineage: Archaea > Methanobacteriati > Methanobacteriota > Methanomicrobia > Methanosarcinales > Methanosarcinaceae > Methanosarcina > Methanosarcina baikalica. The sequence continues at coordinate 16,381 of NZ_JAVKPK010000062.1, forward strand.
GCTTGGAAAGCACCATGAAAGCAATCAGGACAGCTATAACAGACAGCAAGTCCTTTCCGAGGGAAACCCAGGGGTTTTCCTGTTCTTGGACATTGTTTTCCTTATTAATTTCGCTCATAATCAGCCTTTATTCGTTTGATTTTTTTCTTTTGGGGTGCTGCATTATATCTTCTTCGGTCTTATCCTGCCCGAAATATTATTTGATTTAACTTATATTCGCTTTAACTTATGTGTGGCCTCAGGATTATGATACAATCCTCAGGGTTATAATAAAACCGCAGAACGACATACAGCCCTACATTTAGTATTCCGACTTATATACACTGATTTGTATGAAGTTAGTTCCTAAATTAGTTTAGTAAGCTTTTTTTCAGTATATTTGCCTGAAGATTTGTTTTCATTCTATATTAATTTTCGATTTATTCCTCAGGTTATAATATTTCTGTATTCCTCGGGTTATAATATTTCTGTAATAGTTGCTAAAATAATAAGCAGATCTTCTATACTAAGGAATGATTCAAATATAATATCAAAAGGTTTTGTTGTCAAGAATGATTACTGGGGGAAATGGAACTATAGATCAATTCCCAAACTGAAATTAAGAAGTTATATTTTTATCATTCCTAAAATAATAAGCAGATCTCTTTGCTAAAATAATAAGCAGACCTCTTCTATAATAGACAGAGATTAATAACTATAAATATTCTGTCAGAACACACAAAAGTTTCATAAAATTTTTCTTTATGGTAACAAGTTACTTTAACACATTAATTTCGTATCTTATTAATTTTTATATTTTAAACAGGCTTTTGCTTTAGCCTCTTTAAGTCTGGAGTTAATTAACTCTAATGCCAAATAAGGCTTTGAAGACTCAGGTCAGTTCAGAAAGGTCAGGTCGGAATTATGGACAAAAGCGATATTATAAGAGCGGTTATGGGAAAAGAGTATCAGATAAGCCCGGAAGCCGTAGAACTCATCAAATCCAGTGACTCGCCCGAAGGCCTGCTCAAATATGTCCTTTCAACTGTCAACGACTCTGTTATTGTCATAGGGATCGAACATGTAGATTTTGAAGGCTTTGCCGCCTCTGGCAGGACTTCAAAGCTAATTAATGCACAGAATGGAAAAAACCCAGGTTTCGAAACTTCAGCAGAGAAATCGCCTTCTGACGAAATACAGGCCTCCTTTCTAAAAAAAGAGGAAATTCTCTACAGGCCCTCTGTACTTTCTTCCCCTTCTTCCAGATCGCATGACCTTTCCTCAGAGCCTGACATTCCCTTAGAAGCCGATATTCTTAATTCAGCTTCCGATCCGGCTCCGGAATCGTTTCAAAATCTTGTCTCTGATTCCATTCCAGTTCAAGATCCGGTTTTTCAACCAGTGCCGGATACACAATCAATTGTTTCATCCGAGAAAGTTTCGGCTTCTTGCCTCGCTTCAAGCTCTCTTTCTTCAATAAAGGCGGTTCCTCAGGTTTTTTCATCACAGTCCCCGCAAGCTGGAAACAGGTCAGCTTCTTCTTTTTTCGGGCAGGTGAATTCTCTTCCCTCATCTCCTTCAAACCGGGCTTTCAGTACAGAGCCATCTTTTTCCATTTCCGACAGAGGGCCATCTTCTGGTTCCACGGACGAGGGGTACAGACATTATCCAGGCAAGAATCCGGTGACCGTAATTTCCGATATAACAGGGCATTCTACATGTATAGGGGAATATGTGCAGTTTGTGCAGTATTTCAGGGATAGATACAGCAGGCTTTCCGAAATTATCCGGGGCAGAATCAACGCACGCCCCATTGAAAGTTTAAAAAGGAGAAGTTTCCGCCGTGGAAGGGATGGAGGTTCTGAGGAAATCTCGATTATAGGTATGGTTTCGGATGTCAACAGCACAACGAACGGCCATAAAATTTTTTCTCTTGAGGACCCTACAGGCTCTTTTTCAGTCCTCATTCGAAACACCGACAATGAACTTTTTGAGTTAGCCTCAAAAATTCTCCTGGATGAAGTCATCGGGGTAACGGGCTCAATAACTAATGATGGAAACCTGATGCTTGCCACAAAGCTAATCCAGCCAGATGTTCCTAATAACGTTCAGCGCAGAACCGGAAGCCATGGGAAAGCTGTACTGATTTCGGATGTGCATGTAGGCAGTTCCCAGTTCATGGAAGATGCCTGGTTGGATTTCCTGGACTTTTTGAAAGGAGAATCAGATTCAGAACCCATGCGGGAGCTTGCAGCCAGTATCCGTTATCTTGTTGTTGCAGGAGACCTGGTTGATGGAATCGGGATCTATCCTGACCAGGAAATGGAACTCGACATTCTGGATGTCTACGCTCAGTACAGAAAGGCTGCCGAGTACTTCAGGGAAATTCCTGAGCATATTCGTGTGATCATAAGTCCGGGCAATCACGACGCTGTCCGACAGGCAGAACCCCAGCCCGCACTGCCGGAAAGCATTCAAGCAGATTTTCCCCAGAATATCATCTTCGTTGGTAATCCTGCTTTTGTGGATCTTGACGGCGTCAGCATTCTCATCTATCACGGCAGGTCCATTGATGACCTTGTGGCAAGTATCCCGGGCGTCTCGTATCAGGAACCTGCAGGTGCAGTCCTTGAGATGGTAAAGCGCAGGCATCTTGCTCCAACCTATGGTAGCAGGGTTTCCATATCCCCGGAGAAAAAGGACTATTTTGTAATCGATCCTTTGCCAGAAATCATTCATACAGGCCACGTCCATACCCTCGGAGTTCAGCGTTATAAAAATATCCTCCTTGTCAATTCCGGGACCTGGCAGGCACAGACAGAGTTTCAGAAACGTGTAAATCTAATGCCTGTGCCCGCCAGAGTCCCGATTGTAGATCTCGCGGACTTTGACGTAAAGATCCTGGGATTTGACTGATTTCAATTGATTTTAGACTGACTGCTATTGATTTCGATCTGAAAGCCGGCCTGGTTAGCTGCCTGGCAGATAGCTGGCCCTGAAATGTTTCCATTGAGATTCCAAAACCCTCACCAAATTCTCTCCGAAATTATTTTCCGATCCTTATATATACCACAAAGATTCAATATGCGAAAAATGCCGCCGGAAGAACAAAATGAAAATCTCGGGGAAGATATCCCGGAAATACAGGAAGAAAATCGTGATGAAGAGCTTACTTCCATTCCTTTTGAGATCCCTGATTTTAAAACCCTCCTGAAAAAGCAAGGCTATGCCCTTGCAGGCCGTCATTCTGCTGTTAAGACCTGTCTATGGCTCAGACACGCTATGAACGGTCAGGGCTTTTGCTATAAATCTAAGTTCTATGGAGTCCAGTCCCACCGCTGCCTTCAGATGACTCCCACTCTTATGTGCAACCAGCGTTGCCTCTTCTGCTGGCGCCCAACTGAAGTTCCGATTCCTGCTCCTGAGGAATGGGATTCTCCCGAGAAGATAGTAGAAGAAAGCATTGCCTGCCAGCGTAAGTTAATCACGGGTTTTGGTGGCTCTCCGAATGCACTTAAGGAACGCTGGAGTGAGGGCAATGAGCCAAATAATGTTGCAATTTCCCTATCCGGTGAGCCGACCTTTTACCCTTACCTCCCAGAGCTTATCGAGGAGTACGAGAAAAGAGGTTTTACGACTTTTCTAGTCACAAATGGGACAGTCCCCGACATGCTTGCAAAAGTTTTCCCTTCCCAGCTCTACATGAGTCTCGATGCTCCGGATCTTGAGACTTACCTGAAAGTTTGCCAGCCCAAATCGCCTGTACTCTGGGAAAAGATAAACGAGTCCCTTTCCCTGCTGAAGCAGAAGAAATCAAGGACAGTCATCCGGACGACACTGGTCAAAGGTGAAAACATGTTCAATCCGGATGGTTATGCCAGGCTGATAAAAAAAGCCTCCCCTGATTTTGTGGAAATAAAAGCGTACATGCATCTGGGTTTTTCAAGGCTCCGTCTTGACCGCTCTGCCATGCCGACTCATGCAGAAGTTCTGGAGTTCTCACAGGAACTTGCAAAATACCTCGGGTATGAAGTCGCAGATGAATCCGAAATCAGCAGGGTAGTCCTGCTCTCAAAGGACGGGAAAAAGTCTCCTGCCAAAAGGATTTCCTGCCTTGATTAAACCTAAATTAGCTGAGTTAAGTTGAGTTAAAGTTATATTCGAATTTTCACTCTTGACTTAGCTCTATTTTTCTTCCTGCTTTTTAGAGAAGAAATTATGGCATTGTTAATTAAAC